>DATBYN010000296.1:0-6561 GCA_036513695.1 Bradyrhizobium sp.
GCGCGGATACCGCTCGACGAGCTGAAATATTGGAGCGTCGACCTGCAAGAGGCCTACGCCATCCCGAGCGCGGTGCTGCAGCGGCATTTTCCCCGCGCGCTGAAAACGTGAGACCGTAGGGTGGGCAAAGCCAACGGGTCGGCGCGAAGCGCCGCTCGATGACAGGCTCCGCGTGCCCACCAATCCCATTCGCATCTGAAAGATGGTGGGCACGGCGCGAAGAGCGCCTTTGCCCACCCTGCGCGTTCCAGGGGAGACGGCTTTCGTAACAATTGACATCGGTGGTTATGGGCCGGGACGATGTGTTGATGGATCGCGCTAGCTAAATTTCCTGTCGCGCGCCTTGAACAAAGTCGCCGACACGAGCTTCCGCAACGCCGCCGCATCATCGAATTCGAGTGTCACCTTGAACGGCACAATTTCGTTCGCCCAGGAAGCCAGTCCCTCGGCGTTGCGCAGCCGCGCCAGATCCTTTTCCGTCGTGACCAGCGTCAGCGAGACGAATTTCGCTTCCGCGAGCAAGGTTTCGATCTCGCTTTTCGAAAACGGGTGGTGATCCGGAAAAATCCGCTCCACCACGACCTCGATGCCGCCCGAGCGCAGTGTCCTGAAAAACCGCGCGGGATCTCCGATCCCGGCGAAGGCGAGCACGCGTTTGCCGGCAAGTGAGGCCAGCGACGCATCGTCCGGCCTAATATGCGCCGACAGCACCGGCTTGCCCTGCGCGGCGATCGCGGCGGCAACCGGCGCGGCGGCATTGCCCTCGCCGATCACGATCAGCGCGTCGGTGCGGTCAAGCTGTGGCGATAGCGGCGCGCGCAAGGGGCCGGCGGGAAACACGCAGGCGTTGCCGAGACCGCGACCGGCGTCGATCACGATCAGGGAAGCATCCTTGGCGATTGCGGGGTTTTGAAATCCGTCGTCCATCAGGATCACGGTGGCGCCTTGCGACCGCGCTAGCGCAACGCCATCGACGCGCTCGCGCGCGACCACCACCGGAACCGTCCGCGCCAGCATCAAGGGCTCGTCGCCAACGTCTTCCGCAACATGCCGCTCCGGATCGACCTTGATCGGCCCGCGCAAACGTCCGCCATAGCCGCGGCTGAGCACGATGGGCGTCTCGCCGAGATCGCGCAGCACGTTTGTCAGCGCCAGCACCGTCGGCGTCTTGCCGGCGCCGCCGACATGATAGTTGCCGACGCACAGCACGGGAATGCCGGCATCGAACCCCTTGCGCTGCAATCTTGTGCCGGCAACCAGACCATACAAAGCCGCAAGCGGCGTCAGTACCAGCGACATCCATGACGGCGGCCGGTGCCAGAAGGCCGGCTCACGCATTCGCCGCCCCCATTTCGAGCCGCAATTGCAACAGATACGGCTCCAGCGCGGCCAGCGTCCGATCGAGCGCGCCGCCGAGTTCGCCGACCACGCGCGCCGAAGCCTCAACCGACACGTCGCGCGCCACTGGGTCGGCCAGCAACTGGCCGAGTTGCTTCACCAGCGCCTCCTCGGTGTCGGCCCGTCTCGCGCCGCCGGCGCGATCGAGTGCCTCGTAGACATCGGTGAAATTGAACACATGCGGGCCGTGCACGATCGAGGCGCCGAGCTTGACCGCCTCGATCGGGTTCTGCCCGCCATGAGGAACCAGCGAGCCTCCCATGAACACGATCGGCGCCAATCGATAAAACAATCCCAGTTCGCCCATGGTATCGGCGACATAGATGTCGGTGATCGCCGTCGGCAAATCCTCGTGCGAACGCAACGCCGCATGCAGGCCGGAGGCCGCGATCTGCCGCGCGATCGCCTCGCCGCGATCGGGATGCCGTGGCACGATCACGCTCAGCAGCTGTGGGAAGAATCCTGCAAGCGTCCGGTGCGCTCCGAGCAGAATGTCCTCTTCGCCGGGATGGGTCGATGCCGCCACGATGATCGGCCGGCCGCGCGTCACCGCCATCAGCCGATCGAGCTTTGCGGGATCGGCAGGTGGCGCCGGAACATCCAGTTTCAAATTGCCCGTGGTAACGACGTTGCGGCTGCCGAGCGCCGCAAAGCGCTCGGCATCGACTTTCGATTGGGCGAGACAGACGTCGAACCGGCCAAGCAGCGCGGAGATCGTGCCGGCAACCCGGCGCCAGCGCGGAAACGAGCGCTGCGACATCCGACCGTTGATCAGGACCATCGGCAGCCGCCGCGCCGCGCTGGCGAGGATCAGATTGGGCCACAGATCCGACTCGATGAACAGCGCCAGCGAGGGCCGCCAGTGATCGAGGAAGCGCGCGACATAGCGCGGCGAATCGTAAGGCACATATTGATGGATGATATCGGCGGGAAACCGTTTTGCCACGATCGCCGCCGACGTCACCGTGCCCGAGGTCAGGAGGATGCGGATATTGAGCGCCCGCAGCTTCTCGATCAAGGCGGCCGCGGCCAGCACTTCGCCGACGCTGGCGCCGTGAATCCACACCAACGGTCCGAGCGGCCTGATGTCCCGGCTCATGCCGCGGCGTTCAGAGACCCGCGCCGGGTCCTCCTTGCCCAATTTCAGCCGCCGCTTGATCAGCGCCGGCGCCAGCGGCACCATCGCGGACGACAGTTTCTGGTAGAAGCGCAGCGTCATCGGCAAGGTGTTAGCCATGACCCGCCTCTTCCGGACGGCCGAGCTGCGCATAGGCGCGACGGGTCGCGTCGTTCAGCGTTGCCTCGAGCTGCGCGCGCAGTTTCTCCATGGTCTCGGTATCGGCGTCGGGTGGAACCATGATAATATCGCCTCCCACCAATGCGCCTCGCCCGAATGGCAAATTGATGGTGGTGCGGTCCCAGTTTTTCAGGCGGATGAAACGGCTGGTGGCCATCGCAAAGGGCATGATCGGCCGTCCGGATTCCCGCGCCAGCATGATGATGCCGAGGCCCGCGACCCGCGAGCGCTTCGGCACGTCGGCGGTCAGTGCCACGTTATAGTTGTCTTCGAGCGCCCGCACCATCTCCTTGAAGGCGCCGACGCCCCCTTTGCGATGAAACGCCGAGCCGTGATCGCCGGAGCCGCGGATGGTGCCGATCCCGAGCCGTTCGACGGCGATGGCGTTGAATTCGCCGTCGCGATGCCGCGAGATCAAGACCTTGCCGCGGTGGCCTTCCTTGGTCTTGATGAACGGCGTCATGAAATGCTGGCCGTGCCAGAACGCGAGGATCGCCGGCATCTGCGGTTCGACGATGGCATAGACGTCCGGCGGATCGAAGGAGAATTTGTTGGTCAGCCAGACCAGCCGCAAATACTCGGCCGCGAGGACACCCACAGCAAGCTGAAGCCAGCTGCTGCGCAGCACATTACGAAGTAGTCTTTTCAACGGGCAGGCTTCGTGTCTTGACCCGGATCGAGCAGCCGGTGGAGATGGACCACGAAATAGCGCATGTGGGCGTTGTCCACGGTCTGCTGCGCCTTGGCCTTCCAGGCCGCGTGGGCGGAGGCGTAATTGGGAAACACGCCGACGATCTCCACCTTGTCGAGATCCTTGAACGTGGTGCCCGAAAGATCGGTCAATTCGCCGCCGATAACGAGATGGAGCAATTGCGGGGGGGCACTATCTGGCATGATTCGTTTTCCTGGTGCGGTGCCCGGCAAAGGGTTCCGACGCGCAGCGATGGTGTCTGGTGTCACGAGCGGTTGCGAAAATGCTCGACAATGCGTGCATGACGATCGCGCCCCGCTGCCACCAGCACCCCGTGCGTCACTTCCCGGCGATTGTAGAGAATCTTATCGCCCGAGAGCGCCGTCATGTTACCATTCGCTTCCTGCACGATCAAATTGGCCGCGGCAAGGTCCCAATCGCGGCTTTGGCCGCCGGCAAACGCCGCGTCCAGGCTTCCCTGCGCGACCCGGCACAGCCGAAGCGCCAGCGATCCGATCCGGGGATGCAGGGTGATCTCACCCGACGACGGGTTGAGCCGCTCGACCAGCGGCTTCGGACCGGCGATGCGGGAAAAATCGAGCTCGGTTCCGACCGTCGCATGGACCGGCACACCGCTGCGCGCGGCGCCCTCGCCGCGCGCGGCAAAGAAAAACTCGTCCGTGGCCGGTGCGAACACGGCGGCCAGCAGCGGCGAAGCGTCCTCGACCAGCGCCACGCTGACGCACCAGTCTTCGCGGCCGGCGAGGTAGCCGCGGGTGCCATCGATCGGATCGACGATCCAGACCAGGGATTTGCCGAGGCGCGCTTCATCGTCGGCGCTTTCTTCCGACAGCCAGCCGTAATCCGGCGTGGCGGAGCGGAGTTTATTCTCGAGCAGGTCGTTGACGGCGATATCGGCCTCCGACACCGGCGAGGACGCGCCTTTGGTCCAGTTTTTCAACTCGGTACGAAATAGCGACAGCGCCAGGCGGCCTGCCTCCCGCACGGTTTCCCTCAAGAGCGCGGCATCGCGCGCCAAAATTCTGTTCTGCACGCTGCCGGCGTTACCGTCCGCCAAGCGTCAACCCCTCGATGCGCACCGTCGGAGCATTGACGCCGTAGCGGAATTCCAGATCGTTGGCCGGCGCCATCGATTTGAAGATTTCGAACAGATGGCCCGCGATCGTCACCTCACTCACCGGATAGGTGATCTGGCCATTCTCGATCCAGAAACCGGATGCGCCGCGGCTATAGTCGCCGGTCACGCCATTGACGCCGGAGCCGATCAGGTCGGTGACGTAAAATCCTTGCTTGATGTCGGAGATCAGCTCGGCCGGCGTCGGCTCACCGGCTTCGAGATGCAGATTATACGCTCCCGGCGACGGCGACGAGGAGACGCCGCGATGGGCATGCCCGGTCGTGACCAATCCAAGCTCGCGCGCGGTCGCGCAATCCAGGAGCCACGAGGTCAGCACGCCCTGATCGACGATCGCGAGCTTCTTGACCTTGACGCCCTCGGCGTCGAAGGTTTGCGAACGCAGGCCGCGCAGGCGCAGCGGATCGTCGATGATGCGGATGTTCTTAGCGAAAAGTTGCTGGCCGAGGCGGTCCTTCAAAAAACTGGTCTTGCGCGCGATCGAGGCGCCATTGATCGCCCCGACGAGATGCCCGACCAGCGATCCGGCCACGCGAGGGTCGAACACCACGGGTACCTTGCAGGTCTCGACCTTGTGCGGATTGGCGCGCGCGACCGTGCGCTCGCCGGCCTTGCGGCCGACGGTTTCGGGCAACTCAAGGTCGGATGCATGCGGCGCGGCGGTGTAATCGTAATCGCGCTCCATACCGGTGCCGTCGCCGACGATGGCGGTCATCGAGATGCCCTGGCTCGAGCGCAGATACGAACCGTGGAAACCTGTAGAGGTCACCAGCACCATGCCGCCGATGCCGGCCGAGGCCGAGGCGCCGCCAGACTTGGTCACGCCCTTGACCGCAAGCGCGGCAGCTTCGGCTTCAGACGCGCGACGTTCGAGCTCCGCGGTGGACGGGATCACAGGGTCAAGCAGATCGAGATCGGGGAAATCACGCGCCAATAAGGACGGATCGGCGAGACCGACATATTTGTCGTCGGGCGCGACGCGTGCCATGGCCACCGCGCGCTCGGCGAGTTTTGCGACGCCATCGCCGCTGACGTCGTTGGTCGAGACCACCGCCTGGCGCTGTCCCACCAGGACGCGCAGTCCGACATCGTCGCCTTCGGAGCGCTCGGATTCCTCGACGCGTCCGTCGCGTACTTCAACACCCTGCGACACGCCGCGCACCGCGACCGCATCGGCGGCATCGGCGCCCGCCCGCCGCGCCGCCTCGACCAGACGCTGAGCCAGCGTACTCAGGGCGGATTGATCGAACAGGTCGGAACTGGCTGTATTGGACGAAAGCGCCGATGCGGCGGATGGTGAAGAGTTCACGAACAAGATCCCGAGGATTGAGGGAGGACTGACGACCCCCTGGATGCAAATCAGGGAACCCATGAGATGTTCCTGATTCACGCGGACTTCAAGCGTTTTCAGGCGTCCGAAACAGAAGAATTTCGGCGGTAGAGCAAGCTCTCGTCAATCATGTGAGCCAAGCTCTTGTCAATCATGCCGGCGAATGCAGCCCCGGTGACGCCCGGTTAACCAGCCTTTTTAAGCGATTTCGCAAGCGGCTCGGCTAGGGTCTCGCGTGTCGACCGGGAACATAATCCCGGCGGGGAGACAAAGCCGTGAGGCGTCAAACAGCAACAAGCGGGAGTAATCCCGCCGGGTCGGGCCGCGCATTGCGGCTCGACCCTCTCTCTTTGCCGGTCTCTTTCGACGCGCACGACACCCGCGCTGACGGCTACGTGCGGCACATCGAACTTCATCGCGAACGTGTCATTCTGCGCCGTGCCATCCATGGCATCGAGATGGCGGTCAACGTTCGCGTCCGCGATTTTCTCGGCGTGGCGCTGCGCGGCCTCGACGACGCCCAGATGCTGGTGCTCGTGCACCGCGATCCCTCGCTGACAATTCCGCTCGGCGCCAGTTCTGATTCCGAAGAGATCGCATCCGCCTGGCAGATCTGGAGCGAGATATTTGGGCTTCCGCAATTATTCGAAGACAACGCGCGCGAACCCGCCGCGCGGCGGCGGCGCCAC
>DATBYN010000297.1:0-8744 GCA_036513695.1 Bradyrhizobium sp.
ATCGAAGCCCTGATGATGGGCTTGAAGGAAGTGTCCGACAACATCGCCCACGATCTGAAGACGCCGCTGACACGCTTGCGCAACCGTGCCGAGGAGGCGCTGGCAAAATCCGGCAGCGAGGCCGAATACCGGAACGCACTGGAACGCACAATAGAGGAATCCGACGGCCTCATCCGGACCTTCAACGCGCTGTTGATGATTGCGCGCGCCGAGTCCGGGCAGGCGCGCGGGAATATGGACGATTTTGACGCCGCCGACGTTGCCAACGGCATCTACGAACTCTATGAACCGCTCGCGGAAGACGGCGGCATGAGCCTCAACGTCAAGACCGCGCCGACGCGTCTTTATGGCAACCGTGAATTGATCAGCCAGGCGCTGGCCAACCTGGTCGAGAATGCGATCAAATATGGCAAGCCGGTTCCCTCCGCGCAACCGCTCGGCGCCGATGCGGTGACACACGCCGGGGCGAAGGAAATCCTGATCGAGGCCCGCCGCGAGGGCGATTCCGTGCTGCTCAGCGTCACCGATCACGGGCCGGGCATTCCGCCAGCCGACCGTAAACATGCTGTGGAACGGTTTGTGCGGCTCGAGGCGAGCCGCACCCAGCCGGGCTCAGGTCTCGGATTGAGCCTGGCGTCGGCGGTGGCGACCCTGCATGGCGGCGAGCTCCGGCTTGGCGATGCAAACCCCGGACTGACCGCCACACTGGCGATCCCGGCGCTACCCGGCGCCAGCGACAGGCTTGCGGCTCAAACGCAGGATGTGCCACAGAAGACCGCATGAATTCTTCCGCGAAGGGCGACGCGGACCGACGTCTGGCCGCGCGGTTCGTGGACGGCCCGCATGTGTCCGCGCCCGACAAAGCCGAGCAGCGACTTAAGGACTGGCTGACCGATCTCGGATCGGAGCAGGCGGCTGCGATCGGTGATCTGATCGCCCGCTTTCCGCGCGCGAAAACCATTCTGTTGGGGATCGCGGAGGCCTCGCCCTATCTGTTCGACTTGCTCCGCGGCGACGGCGCGCGGGCCATCCGGTTGCTCGAATGCGATCCAGAACCCCATCTGGCGCAATTGATCGAGGACACCAGCCGGGTCGCATGGGCTGGCTCCAGCGAAGCCGATGTGATGCGGCTGCTGCGTCATATGAAATCGGAAGCGGCGTTGTTGATCGCGCTGTGCGACATCGGCGGGGTCTGGCCGGTGATGGAAGTGACGGCGGCGCTGACCGAGCTCGCGGTCGCCGCGGTGCAGGCGACGCTGCGTTATTTATTGCGTCAGGAAGCCGCGCGCGGGCGGCTGTCGCCGCCGAGCCCGGACTCGCCTGAGGACAATAGCGGGCTGATCGTGCTGGCCATGGGCAAGATGGGCGCGGGCGAATTGAATTATTCCAGCGACATCGACCTGATCGTATTCTTCGATCCCAAGGCGGGCGCGCTCGCGCCTGATATCGAGCCGCAGCCGTTCTTCGTGCGCATCACGCAAGGCTTGGCGCGATTGCTGCAGCAGCGCACCGGCGACGGTTACGTGTTTCGCGTCGATCTGCGGCTGCGCCCCGATCCGGCCTCGACACAGGTCGCGATCTCGACCGAGGCGGCGCTGTATTACTATGAGCGGGAAGGGCGGACCTGGGAACGCGCGGCCATGATCAAGGCGCGACCCTGCGCGGGCGACGCCATTGCCGGCGAGGCGCTGATGGTGGAAATCGCGCCCTTTGTTTGGCGCAAGCATCTGGATTTCGCGGCGCTGGGCGACGTCCACGACATGAAGCGGCAGATGCAGACGTTTCGCGGCCAAAGCGAGGTCGCGGTCGAGGGCCACAATGTCAAAGTCGGCCGCGGCGGCATCCGCGAGATCGAATTTTTTGCCCAGACCCAGCAATTGATTGCCGGTGGCCGGCATCCCGAATTGCGGGTGCGGCCGACGCTGGAAGCGTTGAATGTGCTGGCGGCGAGCAACTGGATCACTTTTGCCGCGCGCGACGAGCTCACCGCGGCCTATGTCTTCTTGCGCCGCGTCGAGCACCGGCTGCAAATGGTCGCCGACGAGCAGACCCATACGCTGCCCGAAGAACCCGAGGCGGTGGAGCGATTTGCATGGTTTCTCGGCTACGAGAGCCGTGCCGCCTTCGCAAGCGACCTGCTCGGCCATCTCAACGTCGTGCAGGGGCATTACGCAAAACTGTTCGAAGGCGATCCGACCGGCACCGTGAAATTGCCGGCGGCTGACTACGGCGCCGGTCCGGACGATCCGCGGCTGCTCGAACATCTTGCAAGCCTCGGCTTCAAGAAGCCGATCATGGTGGCAGAGACCGTGCGTCAATGGATGGTCGGCGACTATCGCGTGTTCAGAATAGAGACGACGCGCAGCGCCTTCATCGAATTCGTGCCGGCGCTGATCGCAGGCCTTGCCGACGCCGAAGACCCCGACAACGCGGTGACGGCCTTCGACCGTTTCCTGCAGGCGCTGCAGCGCGGCGGCCGGCTGATTTCGTTGCTCAGCCAGAACCGCGAGCTGGTCGCCCTCGTCGCGCTGATCCTCGGCGCAGCGCCTCGCCTGGGCGATATGCTGGCCCGCCAGCCGCAGATCATGGACGGCTTGATCGATCCGCGCTTCTTCGGCGCGATGCCGGACCGGCGCGAATTGTCGGCGCGGCTCGCCGCGACCTTGGCGGACGCATATTCTTACGAGGAATTCCTCGACCGGCTGCGCTTGTTCGGCCAGGAAAGCCTGTTCCTGATCGGCACGCGAATCCTGTCCGGCACCGTCTCCGCCCAGCAGGCCTCTACCGCCTTCGCCGACGTCGCCGAGGGCATTGTGCATACCGTGCATGCCCTGGTGACGGATCGGTTCGCAGCCCAGCACGGCGAGATCAAGGGGCAAGAGACGGCCATCCTCGCGATGGGCCGGCTTGGCAGCCGCGAGATGACGGCGTCATCTGATCTCGACCTGATCCTGCTCTATGATTTCGATCCCGAGCATCCTGACTCCGACGGGGCGCGGCCGCTGCAGGGGGCGCATTATTTCGCGCGCTTCACGCAGCGGCTGATCAGCGCATTCACGACGCGGACCAATTACGGCGTGCTCTACGAGGTTGACATGCGGCTGCGCCCCTCCGGGCGGGCCGGACCTGTGGCCTCGCACGTCGAATCTTTCGCGCAATATCAGGAGCGGGAGGCCTGGACCTGGGAACATATGGCGCTGACGCGGGCACGGGTGATTTCATCCTCGGCCGCGTTTCGCGACAAGATCGAAAAAATCATCCGCCAGGTGCTGACGCGGCCGCGCTCGGCCGCCGCTGTTGCCAACGACGTCAAAGAGATGCGCCGCGCGGTGGCGCTGGAGAAGGGCGACAAGGATGTCTGGGACTTGAAATACGCCGCCGGCGGCATGGTCGATATCGATTTCATCGCGCAATATCTGCAGCTCGTTCATGCCGCCGACAAGCCGGATATTCTCGACGTCTCGACGCTGCACGTGCTCGACAACGCCGCGCGGCTCGGCGTGCTGCCACAATCATTCGCCGAGATTTTGCGCGCGGCGGCGCATCTCTATCATGACCTGACGCAGATCTTGCGGCTTTGCGTCACCGACCGCTTCAAGCCGGAGACCGCAGGCGACGACCTGCTGCGGGTGATGGCGCGGGCCGGCGACGCGCCGGATTTTTCCTCGCTCGAGGCGCGGGTCAAGGAAACCCAAAGCGAAGTGCGGCGGGTGTTTCGCAATCTTGTCGAGGGCCGGGATTAGGCTTGCTTCAGCGTTTCGACGGCGTCGCGGACATTCGAATCAAGTCCCGCGCCGCCGGCGTCGAGATGGGCGAGAATGGCGGAGCGCATCCGCGGGTCCCAGAATTTTCGGATGTGCTCGGCAATGCCGGGAACTGCCTGGTCGTGGCCCTGGCTCTGGAAGAATTTGCCGATTTGATTGGCCATGTAGATCAGCCGGTCAGGCGACATGGACGGCTTCCTCGACGACGACTTCGGATTTAATTCGGGATGGATGCGTGAAGATCTCAAACCCGTCGGCACGCGCAATGGCGGCAAGCGTAATGCCGGCTGCGTCCGCCATGCGTACCGCCAGCGCGGTCGGTGCGGAGACCGCTACCATCAGCGTCGCGCCCATGGCCGCCGACTTCTGCACCATCTCGACCGAAACGCGGCTGGTCAGCAAGACCATGCCGTCGCTTGCTGAGAGTTTATCCCGCGCCAGCGCGCCCGCCAGCTTGTCGAGCGCGTTGTGGCGGCCGACATCCTCGCGCAGCGCGACGATGCCACGCCCCGGTGTCCAGAACGCCGCCGCGTGCACCGCGCGGGTTTCGATATTGATCCGTTGCAGCGACGAGATGCTCTGCATCGCCGCCGTGATCTGTTGCGGCGAAAAGGATCGGTCTTGCGGAACGATGGCCGCCGGACGCACCGCTTCCGCGATCGAATCGATGCCGCATATTCCGCAGCCGGTGGGTCCTGCGATATGCCGCCGCCGCTCGTTCAGCCGATCTGCTTTTGTTTGGGCCAGCCACATCCGCAGCTCGATGCCATCGTCCAGCTGCACGATGTCCAGCGAGACAATGTCTTCAGGGGACTGCACGATGCCTTCGCTGAGGCTGAATCCGACCGCAAAATCCGAAAGGTCCAGCGGCGTGCCCATCATCACGGCATAGGTACCGCCGTTGTAGGTCAAAGCGAGTGCGGTCTCTTCCGGGATGATGCGCATCCCTTGGCTGCGGCCAGAGTCGCGCCACACCTGACGATCAACTGTGCGAACCGGATCGTGCATCGACCTATTCCGCGGCTTCGACTGGTTGCATAATGCGCCGCGAATGGCGGGCTTGCTCGTCATAGGCCTTTTGCCATTCCGAGGGACCATTCGACGGCGATATCTGTACCGCCGTGACCTTGTATTCCGGACAGTTCGTCGCCCAGTCGGAATATTCAGTCGTGATGACGTTGGCCTGCGTGTCGGGGTGATGGAAGGTCGTGTAGACCACGCCCGGCGCGACCCGCTCGGTGATCAGCGCGCGCAGGGTGGTTTCACCGGCACGGCTCGCAAGCCGGACCCAGTCGCCGTCGCGTACGCCGCGCTGCTCGGCGTCATGGGGATGCATCTCGAGCCTATCTTCCTCGTGCCACACGACGTTCGCGGTACGACGCGTCTGCGCGCCAACATTGTACTGGCTGAGGATGCGCCCCGTCGTCAGCAGCAGCGGGAAGCGCGGCCCGGTGCGCTCGTCGGTGGCGACATATTCGGTGATCATGAACTTGCCCTTGCCGCGCACGAAACCGTCGATATGCATGACCGGCGTGCCCTCCGGCGCCTTCTCGTTGCAGGGCCACTGTACCGAGCCGAGTTCGTCGAGTTTGGCAAAGGACACACCGGCAAAGGTCGGCGTCAGCGCCGCGATCTCGTCCATTATTTCGGAAGGGTGCGTGTAGTGCATCTCATAGCCCAACGCTTCGGCGAAGCCGAGCGTGACTTCCCAGTCTTCCAGGCCGTTGCGCGGTGTCATCACCTTGCGGACGCGCTGGATGCGGCGCTCTGCGTTGGTAAAGGTGCCGTTCTTTTCCAGGAAGGTCGATCCCGGCAGGAACACATGCGCATAGTTCGCGGTCTCGTTCAGGAAGAGATCGTGGACGATGACGCATTTCATTGCCGACAGCGCCGCGACGACGTGCTTTGTATTTGGGTCGGACTGCAGGATGTCCTCGCCCTGCACGTAAAGGCCCATGAAGGTGCCTTCGATGGCGGCATCGAACATGTTGGGAATCCGCAGTCCCGGCTCCTTGTTGAGCTTGACGTTCCACATGGATTCAAACGTCTCGCGCACCGCATCGCCGGAGATGTGCCGGTACCCCGGCAATTCATGCGGGAAAGAACCCATATCGCAGGAGCCCTGCACGTTGTTCTGGCCACGCAGCGGGTTCACGCCCACACCAGCCCGGCCGATATTGCCGGTCGCCATGGCGAGATTGGCGATGGCAATGACGGTGGTCGAGCCCTGGCTGTGCTCGGTGACGCCGAGGCCGTAATAGATCGCGCCATTGCCGCCGGTAGCGAACAGCCGGGCGGCTGCGCGCAATTCCCTGGGATCGACGCCGGTGGCAATCGCGGTGGCTTCAGGGCTGTTCTTCGGCAGCGCCACGAACGACGCCCAGTCCTCGAACTCGCTCCAGTCGCAGCGTTCGCGCACGAAGGCCTCATCGACCAGGCCTTCGGTGACGATCACATGGGCGAGTGCGGTGAGTACCGCGACGTTGGTGCCGGGCAGCAGCGGCAGATGATGCTGGGCCTCGACATGGGCGGAGCGGACGATGTCGGTGCGGCGCGGATCGACCACAATCAGTTTGGCGCCGGCGCGCAGCCGCTTTTTCAGTCTCGAGGCGAACACCGGATGGCCGTCGGTCGGATTGGCGCCGATGATCATCACGACATCCGTATGTTCGACCGAATCGAAGTCCTGGGTGCCGGCCGAGGTGCCGAAGGTGCTGGACAAACCATAGCCGGTCGGGGAATGGCAGACGCGGGCGCAAGTATCGACGTTGTTGTTACCGAAGCCGGCGCGGATCAGCTTCTGCACCACGAAAACTTCTTCATTGGTGCAACGTGACGAGGTGATGCCGCCGACGGCGTCGCGGCCGTGTTTTGCCTGGATGCCCTTGAACTTCGCGGCGGCGAAACCAAACGCTTCATCCCACGACACTTCGCGCCACGGGTCGGTGATTTTCTCGCGGATCATGGGATTGAGGATGCGTTCCCTGTGGTTGGTGTAACCCCAGGCAAAGCGGCCCTTGACGCAGGAATGGCCGCGATTGGCCTTGCCGTCCTTGTAGGGCACCATGCGCACGACTTCCTCGCCGCGCATTTCCGCCTTGAACGAGCAGCCGACGCCGCAGTACGCGCAGGTCGTCACCACGGAATGCTCGGGCTGGCCGATCTCGATCACGGATTTTTCCGTGAGTGTCGCAGTCGGGCAAGCTTGCACGCAAGCGCCGCAGGACACGCATTCGGAGCCGAGAAAACTCTCGCTCATGCCCGGAGAAACCCGGCTGTCAAAACCGCGTCCGGAAATGGTCAGCGCAAAGGTGCCTTGCACTTCTTCGCAGGCGCGGACGCAGCGCGAGCAGACGATGCATTTCGAGGGGTCGTAGGTGAAGTAGGGGTTGGATTCGTCCTTCGGCATCCAGGCTGCGTTGGCCCCGCCATTGGACTTGGCGAAAACATGGTTTTCGCCTTCGTAACCATAGCGCACGTCGCGCAAGCCCACCGCGCCGGCCATGTCCTGCAACTCGCAGTCGCCATTGGCCGCGCAGGTCAGGCAGTCCAGCGGATGGTCCGAGATATAAAGCTCCATCACGCCCTTGCGAAGCTTTTTCAATCGCTCGGTCTGGGTGTGGACCACAAGGCCCTGCGTGACCGGCGTGGTGCAGGAAGCCGGCGTGCCGGCGCGGCCTTCGATCTCGATCAGACAGAGCCGGCAGGAGCCGAAGGCGTCCACCATGTCGGTGGCGCAGAGTTTTGGGATTTGCGTGCCTGCTTCCATCGCGGCGCGCATGATCGAGGTGCCCTCGGGGACCGTGACGCTCTGGCCATCGATGGTCAGCGTCACCATCGCCTCGGATTTGGAGCGGGGCGTCCCGAAATCGATCTCTTCAATCAGCGACATGGCGATCGTCCTTTATTCCGCGGCTTGCAGGCGTGTGGGCACGGGGCCGAAATCTTCCCGGAAATGTTTGAGTGCGCTCATGACGGGGTAGGGCGTAAAACCGCCGAGCGCGCAGAGCGAGCCGAACTTCATGGTGTTGCAGAGATCTTCGACCACGGCGATGTTCTCGGCTACGTGCTCGCCGGCGCGGATCTTGTCGATGGTCTCGACGCCGCGGGTCGAGCCGATCCGGCAGGGCGTGCATTTGCCGCAGGACTCGATCGCACAAAATTCCATCGCAAAGCGTGCCTGCTTCGACATGTCGACGCTGTCGTCGAACACCACGATGCCGCCATGGCCGATCAGGCCGTCGCGCGCGGCAAAGGCCTCATAGTCGAACGGCGTATCGAACAGCGCGCGAGGGAAATATGCCCCGAGCGGGCCGCCGACCTGCACCGCGCGAACGGGACGTCCGGTAAAAGTGCCGCCGCCGATGTCATCGACCAATTCGCCAAGCGTGATGCCAAAGGGTGCCTCAAACAATCCGCCGTGCTTGACGTTGCCGGCGAGCTGGATCGGCATGGTGCCGCGCGAGCGGCCCGTGCCGAAATCGGCATAGGCTTTCGCACCGCCGGCCAGGATGAAGGGGATCGCTGCGAATGACAGCACGTTGTTGATCACGGTGGGCTTGCCGAACAGGCCCTTGTGCGCCGGCAGCGGCGGCTTGGCGCGGACGATGCCGCGGCGGCCCTCCAGGCTCTCCAGCAGTGAGGTCTCTTCGCCGCAGACATAGGCGCCGGCGCCGACGCGGACTTCGAGATCGAAATCGTGATTGGACCCGCCAATGCGCGGACCGAGGTACCCGGCGCGCTCCGCCGCCGATATCGCCGCCTTCATCGCCACAACCGCATGCGGATATTCCGAGCGGATGTAGATGTAGCCTTTTGTCGCGCCGACCGCGACGGCGGCAATAGTCATGCCCTCGATCACTACGAAGGGATCGCCTTCCATGATCATGCGATCGGCAAACGTGCCGCTGTCGCCTTCGTCGGCGTTGCAGACGATGTATTTGCGGTCGGCGCTGGTTTGCGCCACGGTCTTCCATTTGA
>DATBYN010000298.1:0-2761 GCA_036513695.1 Bradyrhizobium sp.
CAGCAGGCGCCCTATGCGCTGATCCAGCTCTTTATGTTTCGCGAGAAGCTGCGGGTCTTCGACCCCATGAACGAAATGGCAAAGCCGCTCTCCGACGATGATCTTCGCGCGTTTTCCGATTTCATCGCCAAATTGCCAAAACCGCAGCCGCCAACCGACGCCGGCGATCCGGCGCGGCTACAACGGGCGCAGGCGCTGGTGCAGCAGCATCGCTGCAATTCCTGCCACAACACCGATTTCTCCGGCAAAGACAATGTCCCGCGCATCGCGGATCAGCGCGAGGATTATCTCACCAAGACCATGCGGGAATACAAGGACAATAGCCGCCATGGCTATGACGGCACCATGGCCGAGGTGCTGGCGCCGGTGACAACGGAGCAGATCGCCGATCTCGCTTATTACCTCGCCCGTTTGCGCTGACCCCCATGACTTTCGTGCGCTGGCGCCTCCGATCAGGCGGCGCTACAAGCAGGCGTTGAAACGGAGTTGGTCATGGAAGATCTCTGGCGCCTGTCGGCCACCGATATTGCTGCCCTGATACGGTCAAAAAAGGTTTCGGCAAAGGAGGCGGCATCAGTGGCGCTGGCGCGCCTCGATGCGGTCAACCCCAGGATCAACGCGGTCATCGACCATCGCCCGCAAGACGTGCTGGCGCAGGCCGGCGCCATCGATGCGGCGATCGCGCGAAACGAAGATTTGGGGCCGCTGGCGGGCGTACCGGTTACCGTCAAGGTCAATATCGATCAGGAGGGGTTTGCCACCACCAACGGCCTCAAACTGCAGCGCGACGTGATTGCTGCGTCCAACAATCCGGTGGTGGACAATCTGCGCAAGGCTGGTGCCGTCATTCTGGGGCGCACCAACTGCCCGGCGTTTTCCTACCGCTGGTTCACCACCAACCTGATCCATGGCGACACCAAGAATCCGCGCGATGCCAGCATCACGCCGGGCGGTTCGTCCGGAGGGGCAGGCGCGGCGGCCGCGGCGGGCATCGGGCATATCGCGCACGGCACTGACATCGCGGGATCGATCCGCTATCCCGCCTATGCCTGCGGCGTTCATGGGTTGCGGCCGACACTTGGCCGCGTCGCGGCCTTCAATGTTTCGCTGCCGGAGCGCCCGATCGGGCCGCAGATTTCCGCCGTATCGGGCCCGCTGGCACGCAGTATCGGCGACATTCGGATTGCACTCGAGGTCATGTCCGGCAGAGATGCGCGCGATCCCTGGTGGGTGCCGGCGCCCTTGGAAGGGCCCGCGATGCCGAAACGCGCCGCGCTGTGCCTGGAGCCGGATGGCCTCGAGACGGTCGCCGAAGTGAAGGCCGCGGTCGCGGACGCGGGCAGGCGCCTGGAGCGGGCCGGATGGGTAGTCGAAGAGGTCGAGGCGCCGCCGATGCGTGAAGCCGCCGAACTGCAGACCAAGCTGTGGCTCGGCGATGGCTATGAGGCGCAGCTCGAAGCCGCCGAGCGTGAAGGCGATCCCGGCGCGCTTGCGTGCCTGCGCGGCAACAAGACAAAAGTGTTTCCGTTCGACGCGGCTTCGCTCTCGAAGATATTGACGCGGCGGGCCACATTGACGCGCGAATGGCTGCTATTTTTCGAGAAATACGCCGTCCTTTTGACGCCGGTATCCGCCGAACTGCCGTTCCCCGATAACCTCGATCTGCGCGACGATGCCTCGTTTGGTCGGGTATGGCGGGCGCAAATGCCACAAATTGCTATTCCCTTCATGGGCCTGCCTGCGCTAACGGTCGCAACCGGAATGGTCGGGCGCGTTCCGGTCGGCGTTCAAGTCGTTTCCAGCCGCTATCGCGAGGATCTGTGCATGCTCGCAGGCGAGGCGATCGAAGCGGGCGGAACGCCGCCGATGCCGATCGATCCCGAGAGCTAGAGCATGATCCGGAAAAGTGGGAACCGGTTTTCCGAAAAGATCATGCTCAAACAAGAAGATGAGATCATGATCCGATTAAATCTAATCGGATCATGGGCGCGCTTCCCTGATCCGGATAGAGAGAACAGATGTCGGGCGTTTACGATTTCACGGCAAAGTCGCTTGCCGGTGAGGACGTGCCATTGAAGCGGTTCGAGGGTCAGGTGCTCCTGATCGTCAACACCGCGAGCGCCTGCGGGTTCACCCCGCAATACAAGGGGCTCGAGGCACTGCATCAGGAACTTGGGCCGCGCGGCTTTTCGGTGCTTGGATTTCCCTGCAATCAGTTCGGCAACCAGGAGCCGGGCGATGCCAAAGCGATCGAGCAGTTCTGCGAAAGCAACTATGCGATCAGCTTTCCGATGTTCGCCAAGATCGATGTCAATGGCTCGGCTGCCCATCCGTTGTATCAATATTTGAAGAGCGAAAAATCCGGGCTATTGGGTTCGTCGATCAAATGGAATTTTACCAAGTTCCTGGTCGATCGCGCAGGTCACGTGGTGGCGCGGCATGCGCCGACCGCAAAACCCGAAGGACTGACAAAAGAAATCGAGGCACTATTGTGAACGAGAACGAGCACGCCATCAGCGACGAATTGCCGGATCGCCTGTCGACCGATCCGAAGAGCCCTTACTACAACGCCGACATCCTCGCGCGCGACGTCGGCATTCGCTTCAAGGGCGTCGAAAAGACCAATGTCGAGGAATATTGCGTCAGCGAGGGCTGGGTCCGCGTCACCGCCGGCAACGCGAAAGACCGCTACGGCAACCCGCTTACGATAAAAGTTCACGGCCCGGTCGAGCCGTATTTTCGCGACAAGGAACAGTCCTGA
>DATBYN010000299.1:0-3658 GCA_036513695.1 Bradyrhizobium sp.
TCGAAAATGCTGGTGAAATTCGGCGAGAACGACATCAAGACGGTCGAGGATCTGGCCGGTTGCGCCACCGACGATCTGGTCGGCTGGACCGAGCGCAAGGAAGGCGGCGAGCCGACCAAGCATCCCGGTATCCTCGATCCCAATGAAACCTCGCGCGACGATGCCGAGGCCATGATCATGCAGGCGCGCGTCATCGCCGGCTGGATCACCGAGGCTGATTTGGCCAAGAAGACCGAGGAGGCCCCGGCCTCCGAGGAACAGCCGGTCTGACGCGCATGTTCCGCAAGGATCAAACCCGGTTTTGCGCAACCGTAATGCGCAAATGATAGGAGCCATGTCCCAGACATGCTTGCTTTTGCTGACCCCGATCTCGACAACGGACCGCGGACCGAGAAGTCCGCGACGATGCGGATGTGCGCGGTCACGCGGGCGGTGCGGCCGATCGACGAGCTGATCCGGTTTGTTGTGTCGCCGCAGGGCGAGGTGGTTCCCGATCTGAAGCGGAAACTTCCCGGCCGGGGCCTGTGGGTTTCAGCCTCGCGTCAGACGGTTGCGGAAGCGGTCAGGCGTCACCAGTTCAGTAAGGGGTTCAAGCGCGACGTCCGCGTCGCGCCGGCGCTTGCCGCTGATACCGAAAACTTGCTGATCCGCAGTGTAATCGACGCGCTTGCCATGGCCGCCAAGGCAGGGCAGGTCGTCGCAGGTTTTGGCAAGGTCGAGGACGCGCTTTCGCAGGGGCAGGCTCAGGCCCTGATCCACGCCTCGGACGGGGCGGCCGACGGAATTCGGAAATTGGACGCGATCGCACGGCAAAATGCCGGGATTATCGATGAATCGAACCAAATTCCGGTCGTCAAGGCGCTGACGTCGGAACAATTGGATTTGGCACTGGGCCGGTCAAATGTGGTACATGCTGCGCTGCTCGCGGGCCCGGCGAGCAAGACATTCCTGTCGCGCAGCCAGACCCTGGTCCGATACCGGACCGCGGACAACGATCGGACTGCCGGCAAAGCGGCCGAGAATTCGCCGATTTGAACTGCGCGCAAGACTTAAGATTGCGCGCAAGACGTAAACAAGATTAGGACTGCTGAATGGTCGACAAAACTCCTGGCGAGAAGAAACTCAGTGTCCCGGCAAAAACCTTGACGCTCAAGCCGCGCGTCGAGACGGGCACCGTGAAACAGAGCTTCAGCCACGGCCGAACCAAACAGGTGGTGGTCGAGAAGCGCGGCAAGCGCCGCGTTGGCGGCGACGCGCCTGCAAGCGAGACGCAGCATGCGCCCGAGCCGGTCGTCGCCAAGTCAGCGCCGCCCAAGGCGCCGCTGGCCCGTCCCGCCGCGCCGCCACCTCCGCCGCGCAACAATTCGGGCGTGGTGCTGCGCACGCTGACCGAGGACGAACGTTCGGCCCGCGCCAGCGCGCTCGCCGACGCCAAACTCCGCGACGACGAGGAACGGCGGCTGGCGGAAGAGGAAGCCAAGCGCCGTAACAGCAAGGAAGGCATCGAGCAGGCCGAGCGCGAAGCCGCCGAAGCCCGCCGCAAGGCTGAAGAAGAACGCCACCGGCAGGATGAGGAAGCCAAGCGCAAGGCCGAGCTCGAAGCCAAGAAGCGTTTTGGCGAAGCCGAAGCCCGCGCGGCGACGACTGCAGCGCCGGCGGCCCGTGCCGCCACCGCCGCGGTGCCCGTCACACGCGCTCCCGGCATCGCTGCCGACATTTCCGATGAAGACGAAGGCCCGCGCCAGATCCGTCGCGGCCCCGGCGGCGCCGTCCGTCCGGTCGCGGCTCCCAAGACGACCGCGAAGCCTGCGCCGCAGAAGCAGCGCGGACGCCTGACGCTGGTCACGGCGCTGAACGCCGATGACGTGCGCGAGCGCTCAATCGCCTCGTTCCGCCGCCGCACCCAGCGCCTGAAGGGCCATGCCTCGAACGAGCCGAAGGAAAAGCTCGTGCGCGAAGTGGTCATCCCGGAAGCCATCAACATCCAGGAACTCGCCAACCGCATGTCCGAGCGCGCGGTCGACGTCATCCGGCTGTTGATGAAACAAGGTGCGATGCACAAGATCACCGATGTGATCGATGCCGATACCGCGCAGCTGATCGCTGAGGAACTCGGTCACAGTGTCAAGCGCGTCGCCGCCGCCGACGTCGAGGAAGGCCTGTTCGACATCGTCGACGATTCGACCGATACCGAACCGCGCTCGCCGGTCGTGACCGTGATGGGCCATGTCGATCACGGCAAGACTTCGCTGCTGGATGCGCTCCGCCACGCCAACGTGGTGTCGGGTGAAGCCGGCGGCATCACCCAGCATATCGGCGCCTATCAGGTGACCTCGCCGGAAAGCGGCAAGAAGATCACCTTCATCGATACGCCCGGCCACGCCGCGTTCACCGCGATGCGCGCGCGCGGCGCCAAGGTGACCGACATCGTCGTTCTCGTCGTTGCGGCCGATGACGGCGTGATGCCGCAGACCATCGAGGCGATTCATCACGCCAAGGCTGCAAAAGTTCCGATGATCGTCGCCATCAACAAGATCGACAAGCCCGATGCGCGGCCGGAGCGCGTGCGCACCGAATTGCTGCAACACGAGGTTCAGGTCGAATCGCTCGGCGGCGATGTCGTCGATGTCGAGGTTTCCGCCAAGAACAAGACCAATCTCGACAAGCTTCTGGAAATGATCGCGCTGCAGGCCGATCTGCTCGAGCTCAAGACCAACGCGGAGCGCCCCGCCGAAGGCACCGTGATCGAAGCCAAGCTCGATCGCGGCCGCGGCCCGGTCGCGACCGTGCTGGTGCAGCGCGGCACATTGCGGGTCGGCGATATCGTGGTGGCCGGCGCCGAAATGGGGCGGGTTCGCGCGCTGATCTCCGATCAGGGCGATACCATCGAGGACGCAGGCCCCTCGGTGCCGGTCGAAGTGCTCGGCTTCAATGGCCCGCCGGAAGCCGGTGACCGCCTCGCCGTGGTCGAGAACGAAGCCCGCGCCCGTCAGATCACGAGCTATCGCGCCCACCAGAAGCGCGAGAACGCCGCGGCCTCGATTTCCGGCATGCGCGGCTCGCTCGAGCAGATGATGTCGCAGCTGAAGACTTCCGGCCGCAAGGAATTCCCACTGATCATCAAGGCCGACGTGCAGGGCTCGCTCGAAGCAATCCTCGGATCTTTGGAAAAGCTCGGCACCGAGGAAGTCGCCGCCCGTATCCTGCATGCCGGCGTTGGTGGCATCTCGGAATCCGACGTGACGCTGGCGGAGGGTTTCAATGCCGCCATCATCGGCTTTTCGGTTCGCGCCAACAAGGAAGCGGCCGCCGCGGCCAAGCGCAACGGCATCGAGATCCGCTACTACAATATCATCTACGACCTCGTCGATGACGTGAAGAAGGCGATGAGTGGCCTGCTGGCGCCGACGCTGCGCGAGACCATGCTCGGCAACGCCCAGATCCTGGAAGTGTTCAATATTTCCAAGGTCGGCAAGGTCGCGGGCTGCCGCGTCACCGACGGCACCGTGGAACGCGGCGCCAACGTTCGCCTCATTCGCGACAACGTCGTCGTGCACGAGGGCAAATTGTCGACGCTGAAGCGCTTCAAGGACGAAGTGAAGGAAGTGCAGTCCGGCCAGGAATGCGGCATGGCGTTCGAGAATTACGGCGACATGCG
>DATBYN010000300.1:0-4288 GCA_036513695.1 Bradyrhizobium sp.
AGTTGCCCCAGCAGATACTGGATCGAGTTCTCGACCAGCACGTCGATGATGTCAGCGAACGCTTCCGGATGGCGATACGCCATCATCCGCGCCGGCGCCTGGTCGGGCGTGCCTTGGCCGGCCACCATGTAGGTCGCGACCGTCCACGGCGCCCCGCAAAAACCGATCAGCGCAATCTTCGGATCAAGCGCGCGGCGGACGCGACGCAGCGCTTCATACACCGGCTCGAGCTTGCCGAAGTCGGCCTGCGTCGCGAGCGACAAAACCTTCTCCGGCGTATCCAGCGGATCAAGCCGTGGGCCTTCGCCGGCCTCGAAACGCACCTCACGGCCGAGCGCGTAAGGGATCACAAGAATATCCGAGAAGATGATCGCGGCATCGAACTTGAAGCGGCGGATCGGCTGCAGCGTGACCTCAGTGGCGAATTCCGGCGTGAAACACAGGTCGAGAAAGCCCCCCGCTCTGGCGCGCAATTCGCGATACTCGGGAAGGTAGCGGCCTGCCTGCCGCATCATCCAGATCGGCGGCACCTGCTGCCTGCGGCCGGAAAGCACTTCAAGGAAGGGTTTTGTCAGCTGGGTTTGGGTCAAGCGCGCTCAATCCGTAAACGGGTGATCGGGAGGCGGAAGCTGCCCCCTGATACACTGCGGATACGGACTTGACCAAGGGATGCGCGAGCCCAAGCGGCCGGCGCCCGAAGAACCAGCACGAAAAACCAACAGAAAGGCCGGAAAGGCCACGCCGCCCCGGCTTTTCTGCCTTCTACTTTAAATGCAACCTCATCGCGTCCGACAATCCAGCCGAAGTCGCGACGGCTGTCTGTGCGATATTGATCATCGAGCCGAAAAATCCACCGGAGCTTGTCAAATCCGCAACCGCTAATAGGACAGCCTTGGTGACCTTCCGCGCGCCCGCCGGCGAGTGTCCAACCGCGGGTCGTCTGCCGCAGTAGCGATCTGGTTACGATGAATCTACGAAGTTTCCGCCGGGATCAGCGATTGCCCGCAATCCTACGGGATCTGCTTCAAATTGAGGCTCATTGCAGCGTTCATTTCAGAGATAAATAAGGTGTGCGTGGGATTTTTCGTGGTTCGGAGAAATCCCGCGAGATGATTGCTGCGCCCCACAAATTCAGCCAGATGCCGCTGCGGGCGGCAGCGTTCGTTGCGTTGGTTTGCGTGACCATCGTCGGCTTGAGCGTTTGGCGAGAATGGGAAGCGCGCGAGGTCACGTTGAAGACCGCGGAAGTGGATCTCGCCAACTTGGCGCATTCGCTGACGCAGCATGCCGAGGACAGTCTGGACTTGCTGGACACCGGCATCGTCGGTGTCGTCAGCCGGCTTGAAACGGACGGTTCCGATCCCGACACGATTTCGAAGCTTCGCAAGATCCTCATAGCACGCAAGGGCAGTTTGAAGCGCATCCACAATATCGTCATCACCGACGAGCATGGCAACTCGCTTGCGACGGCCAGCAACGAGGCCATCTATCTCGGCGATCGCGAATATTTCCTGCATCACCAGCAATCCACTGACCGCGGCGTATTCGTCTCACACCCGGTCAAGAGCAAGCTCGACCACGAATGGAACATCGCGGTGTCCCGGCGCTTCAATCATCCCGACGGCAGCTTTGCCGGCGTGGTGGTCGCGTCGATCAGCTCAAAATATTTTTCGGAATTTTATCGGCAATTCGACAATGGTGCCGGCGGCTCTGTGGCGCTCGTGACCGCCGACGGCATCATGGTGGCGCGCAACCCCGACAACGACACCTACGCCGGACGCGACCTGTCGGATAAACCTCTATTCCGGAATCCAGCGTTGCAGTCGGCAGGTGGCGTCTATTATTTCAAATCGCCGCTGGACGGGACGCACCGGGTGAGCTTCTACAGGCGGAGCGATCGCTTCCCGCTGCTGGTTCTGACGACCAGGCAGCAGGAAGAGGTGCTGGCGCCCTGGCGCAACGCTGCCATCGGCCGCACGATGTTCGTCTTTGCTTTGATATTGCTGATCGCGGTGATTGGCGCCTATCTGGTGCGGCAATTGCGGCGCGGACAGCGCATGGCGGTTGCGCTCGCCGACAACGAAGCCAATTTCCGGATGCTCGCGGAAGGGTCGAGCGACATGGTGACCCGGATTGGGTCGGATGAGCGGATTCAATATGTCTCACCGTCATCGCTGGGTATCGTCGGCTGGCGGGCCGACCAGCTGGTGGGAACGCCAGCATTGGCCGGCGTCAATCCAATGGATTTGCCTCGTGTCCAGGAAATGGTTGCCGCCATGAAGTGCGGTGACGCGGACGAGGCGCGTGTCACCTATCGCACGCGCCATCGCGAGAAATCCGAGGTCTGGGTCGAATCGACATTGCGCGTCACGCGGAAAGACAATGGCGAGATTGACGGCGTTATCGCGATCTCCCGCGACGTGACGCAACAGAAGGATCTCGAAGGCAGGCTCGAGACGCTTGCCATCGAGGACGGCCTGACCGGTCTTGCCAATCGCCGCCGCTTCGACGAGCGGCTGGCGGAGGAATGGTCGAGAGCCTATCGCGAGCGCACATCGCTGTCGCTGCTGATGATCGATCTCGACCATTTCAAATGGTTCAACGATGAATACGGACATCTGGCCGGCGACGAATGTTTGCGATCCGTCGGCAGGATTTTGGCGGCGGAAGCGAAGCGGACCACCGATGTTGCCGCCAGGTATGGCGGCGAAGAGTTCGCCATGCTGTTGCCCAACACGGATGCGGCGGGCTGCGCGCGGATCGGGGAGCGGATTCGCCGCCAGCTCCACGACGCCGGTATTCCCCACGCGCTCAACCTGCCGTCCGGATTGGTGACCGCGAGCCTTGGCGGAGCGGTGTGCCGGCCTGCAACCGACAGATTAGCGGGGCAGGCGTCGCTGGTCGAGGCCGCCGACCGCGCGCTCTATGCCGCGAAGGCCGGCGGGCGCGATCGCTTGGTCATGGCGGAGCAAGCCCTGCAACTGGTTCCGGTCGCGTCATAAACGTAAGCCGCGGGTCGTCGCGTCGCGATCGTTAGTAATGCGGCGGCTTTTCGTTGCCGGGGCCGGGCGCATGCGCCTCGGCCTCCCGCAGTCGTTCGCTCAAGGCCGCGATCTGGCGTGTCAGCGTGTCGATCTTGTGCCACTGCTCGGTGATGGTCTGGTTCAGCGTCTCGATGGTCACGTCCTGAAACGTCAGCCGGGCTTCGAGCACGTCAATGCGGGCGCTGAGTGCCGTCACCTCACTCATTGGCATCGTCTCCCCTTGCGCGCTCCCGCAACCTGTGGTCGAGCGCGACGCGGTCGTCAAACACAAAACATTCGCCGCGCCAGCGGCTCTCGGCCTCCGGTACGCCTTCCAGATATTTCAGAATTCCGCCCTTGAGGTGATAGACCTCTGCAAAACCGCGCGACATTAAATAAGCGCTGGCCTTCTCGCAGCGAATTCCGCCGGTACAGAACATCGCGATCCTGCGATGCTTTGCCGGATCGAGATTAAGCGCGGCAAATTCCTTGAATTGGCCAAAGCTTTTGATGCCGGGATTGACCGCGCCCGAGAACGTGCCAAGTGCGACCTCGAAGGCATTGCGGGTGTCGATCAGAAGCGTGTCCGGTGTCGCGATCAGATCGTTCCAGTCGGCGGGGTCGACGTAGATGCCGACCTGCCGCCTCGGATCGGTCGGCGCATCGCCGAGCGTGACGATCTCCTTTTTCAGCCGAACCTTCAGGCGTTGAAATGGCATTGCCGAGGCAGCTGAGAATTTCAGTTCGAGGTTATCGAGCCGGCCGCTGAACAGGGCACCGTGCCGCAATTCTTCAATCAGAGCGGTGATCGCCTCGGCGCTGCCCGCGAGCGTGCCGTTGATGCCTTCATGGGCCAATAACACGCTGCCCTTCAGCTTGAGGTCGGCGCAAATCGCGCGCAGCGGCTCGCGCAGTTCCCGGAAGTCCGGCAGGCTTACGAACTGATAGAAAGCGGCGACCTTGTACGGCATGGCGGTGGTTTATCAGGCGGGGTGCGATGGGGAAAGGCTATCGCGCGATCAACATATACGCCGTCGTCCCTGCGAAAGCAGGGACCCATACGCCGCGGCCTTAGTAGTGAAAGATGGGGCCAATTGCCTTACCAACAACCAAGCGCGGTGGTCATGGGTCCCTTGAGTTCACGACACAAGTGCAACACCTGCTAGGGTGTTGTGGCGATGGGACAATGTTATGGCCAGCTCAGCCTTGAGGAGCGGGTTGAGATCTACCGCCTGCATGCAGGCGGTAGATCTCAAAACGAAATT
>DATBYN010000301.1:0-6979 GCA_036513695.1 Bradyrhizobium sp.
CGCCGTTCCCGCCGCCAACAGCACCGACACGCCTGCCGCACCCGCCGTCTCCGCAACAACCTGGCTCGCGGTGGTCGGCGCCACGCTCGGCGCCTTCATGGCGGTGCTCAACATCCAGATCGTCAACGCGTCGCTGGCGGATATCCAGGGCGCGATCGGCGCCGGCATCGACGATGGCGGCTGGATCTCGACCTCCTATCTGATCGCAGAGATCGTGGTGATCCCCCTGAGCGGCTGGCTCGCGCAGGTGTTTTCGGTCCGGGTCTATCTTTTGACCAACGCGATCCTGTTTCTCGTCTTTTCCGCCGCTTGCGCCCTCGCCCAGGACCTGCCGCAGATGATTGTGTTGCGCGCAGTGCAGGGTTTTACCGGCGGCGTGCTGATCCCGATGGCCTTTACGCTGATCATCACGCTACTGCCGAAGGCGAAGCAGCCCGTCGGACTCGCGCTGTTCGCGCTGTCGGCGACTTTTGCGCCCGCCATCGGCCCGACCATCGGCGGCTATCTCACGGAAAACTTTGGCTGGCAGTACATCTTCTACGTCAATCTGGCGCCGGGCGCGCTGATGATCGGCATGCTCTGGTTTTCGCTGGAAGCAAAGCCGATGAAACTTTCGCTGTTGCGCGAAGGCGACTGGCCCGGTGTCATCACCATGGCGATTGGCCTGAGCGCGCTGCAGACCGTGCTCGAGGAAGGCAACAAGGACGACTGGTTCGGATCAGCTTTTATCGTTCGCCTGTCGATCATCGCCGCGGTGGCGCTGGCGGCGTTCCTGTGGATCGAACTCACCGCCAACAAGCCGCTTCTGAATCTGCGGCTGCTCGTCCGCCGTAATTTCGGCTTCGGCATGCTTGCCAATTTCCTGCTCGGCATTGCTTTGTACGGCTCGGTCTACATCCTGCCGGTCTATCTCTCGCGCATCCAAGGATACAATGCCGAGCAGATTGGCATGGTGCTGGCATGGACCGGACTGCCGCAACTGGTTTTGATCCCGCTGGTGCCCCGGCTGATGAAGCGCTTTGACCCGCGCCTCGTGATCGGTGTCGGCTTCGCGCTGTTCGCGGTTTCCAACTTCATGAACATCTACATGACGTCGGACTACGCCAACGATCAGTTGTTCTGGCCGAACGTCGTTCGCGCGGTGGGCCAGGCGTTGATCATGACCCCGCTTTCCGCGGTCGCGACCGCAGGCATCGAGGCCGAAAATGCCGGCTCGGCGTCAGGTCTGTTCAACATGATGCGCAACCTCGGCGGCGCCGTCGGCATCGCCATGCTGCAGACCTTCCTGACCAAGCGTGAGCAGTATCATTCCAACGTCTTGATGCCGTCGGTTTCCCTGCTCGAACAGGCGACCCGCACCCGGATCGAAGCGCTGACACAATATTTTGTCAGTCACGGCGTCACCGATCGTGCGCAAGCCTCCCATCGCGCCGTGATCGCCATCGGTCACATCGTGCAGAAGCAGGCATTTATCCTCGCCTTCAGCGACACCTTTTACCTTCTGGGAGCTGCGATGCTTGTTGCCCTCGTGGCAGCCCTGTTTCTCAAAAAGCCCGGTCAGCTTGCTGGCGGTGGCGCCCACTAAGACCATCCCTCAAACCGCAACTCGAAAGGAGAACTGCCATGAAACCCAGACTTAACGCCTACCAGGTCGCCCCCGACACCATGAAAGCGCTCGGCGCGCTCGAAGCGCAGGTGCAGGGCTCAGGCCTGGAAAAATCCCTGATCGAGCTGGTCAAGACGCGGGCCTCGCAGATCAACGGCTGCGCCTTCTGCATCAACATGCACACCCAGGACGCGCGCAAGCACGGCGAGACCGAACTGCGCCTCTATCTGTTAAACGCCTGGCGCGAAGCGCCCGTCTACACCGACCGCGAACGCGCCGCACTGGCATGGACCGAGGCGGTGACGTGGATTTCGGAGACCCACGCTCCCGATGACGTCTATGAGGAAGTCCGCAAGCAGTTCTCCGAAGAGGAGACGGTCAATCTGACCATGCTGGTTGCGACCATCAACGCCTGGAACCGGATCGCGATCAGCTTTCGCTCGGTCCCGCCGGTGAAGACGAAAGCCGCCGCATAGTCGCGGCGCTGGAAAATTCACACCGCCTGGCGCGCGCGAAATCCACCGGGATTTCGCGCGAATGGTCCGGGAGAGTTGTGGGCGATTCCGCCGCGTCGCCAGCATGTCGTGCAGGGTAATCATCGAAAACGTCGATCAATACAAGACAAACTATCCATTGGAACGATCATCGGACAGGGCGCACTTTATCGGAAGTACACACGATCATCCTTGATCGTCGTGAAGCCGAAAAGGAGTTCTGTCATGATGCATCTCAAAACGATGGCCAAATTGTTTGCGGTTTCGATCGTCATATTGACCGGTTCACCTGCGTTCGCGGCGCGGACCGTGCACCATAATGCTCACTGTCTTTCCTGTGAGCAAAAAGCGCCAAAGAGCAACGCGCTGCGCTGGACCGGTGGTGATACAAGACACGATGATTGGCCGGCCAGGATGATCCTGGGGTAACTTCCGATCGCGCCAGCACGCGTTAGGAAATCACACCGCGGTGGCGCGGGCGAAATCGACGTAGATCTCGCGCAACCGGGTGGTCATCGGACCGGGCTTGCCGTTGGCGACTTTCTTGCCGTCGATCGACACCACCGCCTGCACGAACACGGTGGCGCTGGTGATGAAGGCTTCCTTCGCCGCCAGCGCCTCTTCGACCGTAAACGGCCGCTCCTCGACCCGAAGCTGCCGTTCTTCGGCCAGCGCGACCACGGCTTTCCGGGTGCAGCCCGGCAAAATCGCCGATGAATTCTGCCGCGTCACCAGCACGTCGTCCTGCGTCAGTATGAAGGCCGACGACGAGCCGCCCTCGGTGATCTTGCCGTCTTCGATCATCCAGGCCTCGCCGGCGCCGGCCTCGGCTGCCGCCTGCTTTGCCAATACCTGTGCCAGCAGCGCCACGCTCTTGATGTCGCGCCGCGTCCAGCGGAGATCGGGCACGGTGATCACGCCGATGCCGGTTTTTGCCGATTCCGCATTGACGATGTCCTTGACCGACGTGAACATGATCAGCGTCGGTTTTACCCCCTTCGGGAACGCAAAATCTCGCCCGGTGTCGGCGCCGCGCGTCACCTCGAGATAGACCATGCCGTTGACCAAATTATTGCGCGCTATCAGCTCCTTCTGGATCTCCTGAATCCGAGCGGTTGTTTCCGGCAGGGCCAGCGCGATTTCGCCAACCGAACGCTCTAGCCGCGCCAAATGCGAGGCATTGTCGATCAGCTTGCCGTCGAGCACGGCCGCGACTTCGTAGATGCCATCGGCGAACAGAAAGCCGCGATCCAGTATCGAGACTTTTGCCTCACTTAAAGGCACGAACGATCCGTTGACGTAGGCGATCTGGTCCAAGCGAATTCTCCTGGTGGGGGATGCGAAGCGGTGGTGTGGGACACTATACGTAGATTCTCAAGACGTGAACGACGAGTTTTAAGGCCCCCTTTCGTCATTGCGAGGAGCCAACGGGTCGCAATGACGATGAGAGACGGCGCCGCCACCCCCTGTCAGTGCGACAAAATCTTCGACAAAAACTTCTGCGCGCGGTCGCTCCTTGGGCTGCCGAAGAAATCGGTCTTCGGCGCGTCCTCGACGATCTCACCCTGGTCCATGAAGATCACGCGATGCGCGACCTTGCTGGCAAAGCCCATCTCGTGGGTGACGACCATCATGGTCATGCCCTCGCGGGCGAGATCGACCATCACGTCGAGCACTTCAGAGATCATTTCGGGATCGAGCGCCGAGGTCGGCTCGTCGAACAGCATCGCGATCGGGTCCATCGCGAGCGCACGCGCAATCGCGACGCGCTGTTGCTGGCCGCCGGACAATTCCGCCGGGTATTTGCGCGCGTGGTCCTTGAGCCCGACGCGGTCGAGCAGTTTTGAGCCTTTCGCGACTGCCTCGTCATGCGAGCGGCCCAGTACCTTTTCCTGCGCCAGGCAAAGGTTGTCGATGATCTTGAGATGCGGAAACAATTCAAAATGCTGGAACACCATGCCGACGCGGGCGCGTAATTTCGGCAGGTTTGTCCTGGGGTCGTTGACCCTGATGCCGTCGAGGATGATCTCCCCGTTCTCAAACGGCTCCAGCGCATTGACGCATTTTATCAAGGTCGATTTTCCCGATCCGGACGGGCCGCATACCACCACCACCTCGCCCTTGGCGACGCTGGTGGTGCAATCCTTCAGCGCCTGAAAGGCGGGCCCGTACCATTTATCGACGTGATTGATCTCGATCATATTGGTCTCGCTAATGCACGAAGGCGATGCGGGATTGCAGGCGCCGGACGCCGAATGACGCGATACAGGAAATTGCAAAGTAAACCACGGCTGCGAACAGGTACATTTCGACCAGCCGTCCGTCGCGCTGCGCGACTTTGCTGGCGGCGCCCAGAAAGTCGGTAATCGACACCACGTAGACCAGCGAAGTGTCCTGGAACAGCACGATCGTCTGCGTCAGCAGCACCGGCAGCATGTTCCGGAATGCCTGCGGCAAAACGACATAGCGCATGGCCTGGCTGTAGGTCAGCCCCAGCGCCTGGGCGGCTGCGGGTTGTCCCCGCGAGATTGACTGGATGCCGGCGCGCATGATTTCGGAAAAATACGCCGCTTCAAACATGATGAAGGTGATGAGCGAGGAGGCAAATGCGCCGACGTGTATCGGCCGCGACGACCCCGTCAGCCACTGCCCGATGTAAGGCACCAGGAAATAGAACCAGAAGATCACCAGCACCAATGGCAGCGAGCGCATCAGGTCGACGTAGAGCCCGGCAACGTGGCCGAGCAGCTTTAGGCCAGACAACCGCATCAGCGCAATCAGCGTGCCGAAGATCAGCCCGCCGAGTGCCGAGAGCCCGGTCAGCGTCAGCGTAAACGTCATGCCGTCGAAAAACAGATATCCGAGCGAGCGGCCGATGACGTCAAAGTCAAAATTGGCAAACATCGCTGCGCTACTTCCCCGTGATATAGCCGGGAACCGCGATCGCGCGCTCAAGGAAGCGCATAGCGGTAACGACGACGATGTTGACCAGGAGATACAGCACGGTCGCCGCGGTAAACGCTTCGAACACTTGAAACGAAAATTCCTGCATCGCGCGGGCTTCCGCCGTCAGTTCAATCAGGCCGATGGTGAGGGCGACTGAGGTATTCTTGATGGTCGCGAGAAATTCGGACGTCAGCGGCGGCATCATGATGCGAAACGCCATCGGCAGCAGCACATAGCGATAGGTCTGCGCGGTGGTCAGTCCCAGCGCGGTCGCGGCCAGTTTCTGGCCGCGCGGCAGCGAGTTGATGCCGGCGCGCGTTTGCTCGGCGACCCGCGCGGACATGAACAGCCCGATCCCGATCGCCGCGGTATAGAACGGCGCGTGCGGCATCTGCTTCAGCCAGAGACCCCACGCGCGCGGCAGGATTTCCGGCAAAACGAAGAACCAGACAAAGAGCTGCACCAACAGCGGCATGTTGCGGAAGAATTCGACGTGGGCAAAACCCACCCATGACGCGGTCTTCGACGGCAGCGTGCGCAGCACGCCGACCACCGATCCGAGCGCCAGCGCAATGATCCAGGCGCAGATCGCGGTCTCGATCGTCAGGAGCAGCCCCGACAGCAGCATGTCGAGATAGGTGCCGGTCCCGCTCGGGGCCGGGTCAAAGAAGATGCGCCAATTCCAGTGATAGTTCACGAAGGCCCCCCGCGTCCCAGATCATGAACCGATTAGGTTGAATCGGATCACGATCTCATCTCTTTGGTTGAGCATGATCTCCGGACAAACGCTTTGCGTTTGTCTCGAGGGAAAACCGGTGCCCACTTTTCCGGATCATGCTCTAAAAACCTCACATCGCCTTATACGAATCCGGATCGGGGGAATCGGAGGGTTTTGCAAATTCATGCTTCAATTCGGCTGAGATGGGCGCGTTGAGGTTCAAGCCCTTCGGCGGGATCTTTTGCATGAACCATTTGTCGTACAGCTTTTGGCCGCCAGCGCTCCGGTAGAGCGCGGCGGTCGCGGCATCGACCACTTTCTTGAAGGCCGGATCGTCCTTGCGCAGCATGATCCCGTAGGGCTCGGGCTTCGAGAATGCATCCGTGGACATGACATAGGCGCCCGGATCCTTCGATCCCGCCACAAAACTAGCGAGCAGGATATCGTCCAGCACCACCGCCACGGCCCGATCGGTCTCGACCATCAGGAATGATTCGGCATGTTCCTTGGCCGGGATGATGTTGAGGCCGAGATTACGGGCGGCATTGGCTTCGGTGAGTTGCTTGATGTTGGTGGTACCTGATGTCGAGACCACCGACTTGCCCTTGAGATCGTCGATCGAGTGGAGATTGCTGGACTTCTTCGAGACGAAGCGGGTCGCGGTCAGGAAGTGCGTGTTGGTGAAGGCGACCTGTTTCAGGCGCTCGGCGTTGTTGGTGGTCGAGCCACATTCGAGGTCGATGGTACCGTTCGCCAATAGCGGAATGCGGGTCGACGACGTCACCGGATTGAGTTCGATCGAAAGCTTGTCGAGCTTGAGTTCGCTCTTCACGGCGTCGACGATCCTGTAGCAGATGTCGATCGCAAAGCCGATCGGTTTCTGGTTGTCGTCGAGATAGGAAAACGGGATCGACGAGTCGCGGTAGCCGATGTTGATGGTGCCGGTTTCCTTGATCTTTTTAAGGGTCCCCGTCAACTCCTCGGCATTGGCCTGCCCGGCACAAAAAGCAGCGGTGAGCGCAAGGCCGACCATAGACAGGCGTTTCATTCGTGTTGTCCTCGCTTGGTCCAGACAATGAGGCTCATGCAATGGCCGGGCCATCGCATGAGCCAGGATTTCTTACATCGCCTTATAAGAATCCGGATCGGGGGAGTCCGAAGGCATGGCGAACTCATGCTTCAGCTCCGGCGAGATCGGCGCGTTGAGATTCAATC
>DATBYN010000302.1:0-4862 GCA_036513695.1 Bradyrhizobium sp.
CGTTGAAGACAGGCAGGCGGCAGGAGGCCTCCATGAACCATTCGATCTACAGCGCAGATCGCTCGACCCATCTCAAGATCGTGGTCGTGGCGCTCATTGCGGGTATCGCGGTGGCAGGCTTCTCAATCTCGGCTCGCACCAATTCGGACGACGGCTATACCCAGACTGCGCGCGTCATCAAGGCTGGCAAGCCGGTGGCAGTGACCAGCTCGGGCGCGTCGATGGTCCGCTAACAGAAGGAATTCACGAATTCACGCGGCTCTTTACCAGCCCCCCAAAGTCGCCTCGTGGATATTTAGAAGACCCCAACTACCCCCAAGTTGACTACGAAAACGCCCGCTCCCCACGGGCGTTTTCTTTTTTCGCGATCGGGATTTTTGCGCCAGGATTTTATCGCCAGCATTTTACCGTGCCGGCGCGGGCGCTGCCGGCGGCACGGTCTCGATCAGCTTGCCGGTAAAGACCGGCGCGGAGTGCGGGTTGCCGTCCAGCGATCCGCCGGCCTGCTCAAGCGTCACCGCATAGGTGGCGGCATTGATGACCTCGGTATCGTAGGACGCCAGCACCGCGCGCGCCGTAAAATCGCCGCCGCCGATCACGCCGAGCGAGCGCGGCCGCGGCAGCTTGTCCGAGATCAGCCAGAGTTCGAAGCTTTTGCCGGGCTCGGCCGCGGCGCCGACCTTCCGAACCGTGAAATTCTTGGAGGCGCCGTCGACCGTGAGAATGAACGCCGGGGCCCCGCCCTGGCTCTGCAGGACGGCGACATACTGGGCCGACGGCGGCGCCGATGTGGGCGGCGTCTTCACCTCGACCACCTGCGTCCGCGGTTTGGGGCGAAGGCCATCCGGCAGCAGATCCGGCTGGTAGGCTCCGAGCGCGATCATCGCGACCAGCGCGGCTGCGATCGCGGTGGCGACGGTCGCGACATTGCGCCAGCGCCGCGCTTGTTTTGCAAAGCGGACGACGTTGGAGGTGTCCGCAACCGTCGGAGGCTCGACGATTGGCGGCGGAACCAGCGCCGGCTGAGCCTCGGGCAGCACCAGCGGCGCCTGCGGCTCGGCACGTCCGATGGCTAATTTGATCTTGTCCCAGAGCTCAGGCCGCGGCTCGACCGATCCGACCATCTGGTTGAGCACGCCGAGCCGGTACTGCCACGCCTCGACCATCACCATGAAGTCCTTGTCGATGGACATCATGGTCTCGACCTGCGCGCGCTCATCGGCATCGAGGGTGCCGAGGGCATATTCCGCGGCGAGCGCGATATGGTCTTCGCTGTACGCCATCATTTCAACGTCCAAGATACTTCAAAGGCCAAAACCTCACAGTCCAAGACACTCCCTGATGTCCATCATGCTGCGGCGCAGCCAGGTCTTCACCGTATTCACCGGCGTCTCGAACTTGGCCGCCAATTGTTCGCGGCTCCAGCCGTTGTAATAGGCGAGCAGCACGAGCTTCTGCCGATCCGGCTCAAGACGGCCGACGCATTCCAGAAGCCGCTTCAATTCTTCGGTCATCTCGCGGCGCGCCAGCGGATCCTGAGTTTCGGCGGCCACTTCCATCGCCGCGGGCTCCTCCTCGATCGAGAGCTCGGCCTTCTTGCGCACGACGTCGATGGCCCGGTTTCGCGCGATCGAGGCCATCCAGGTGATCGGCGACGCGAGCGCCGGATTGAACTGTCCGGCACTGTTCCAGATTTTGACGTACGCCTCCTGAATAACCTCCTCGGCGAGATCCTGTCGGCGCAAGATACGAAGCACCACGCCAAAGAGTTTCGCGCGCGTCGCGGCGTAAAGCCGCTCAAAAGCGGCCTCATCTCCCTTCGCAACAGCGGCGATCAGCCAGACCAACTCAGCTGGCGTCAGCATTCACACGTTCCCCAAAATCGCGATGCCCCATCGCTTTTGTACACACCTCAAGGCGGCGTCCGGGCCTGTCGTATCATATCCTGCGCCAAACCGGGCTACCAAGTCGGCCGTGGCCGGCCTGTGGACATTGCTCCATCCAAGAAAAAACCCGGGCCTCGCGGCCCGGGTTTTTTTCGATCTTGATGTGGCGCTTTTGGAAAAGGCGCGTCAGGCGATGGCGCCGAGCCGTGCCCGCATCAGTCCGATGCTGTCGAGGTCGGCCTGTTCGCGGGCGCTTTCCTCGGCGCGCTCGCGCGCCTGATCGCGCTCGTCCAGGAGCTCGACTTTCTTCAATTCCTCGAACGCCTCGCCCAACAGGGCCTTGGCGTCTTCGAGCTGGATGCGCAGTTCGTCGGCGGAGCGGGTCAGGTTTTCACGGCGCTGGATCGCGGCCTTGGCATAGGTCGGATAGGCGTAGTGCGAGGGGTCATTGATCCCGGCGCGCTCCTGCTCACTTTGGATTTCGCGTTCGAGGTCGACCGACATACGCTGAAAGTCGGCAATCATGCCTTCAATCTGGGCCACCCTTCGGCGCTTTTCATCGACCTGAAATTTCTTCAGGCGGATCAGGGTTTCACGTGACTTCATCGACTCATACTCCCCAGAAGTCCCGATCTTAAGGCGGGACAGCACCGGTCTCCCCCAGGGGCCCCACCGGCAGCGCTAGTTGTGTGACGCGGATGATGGCCTGACAAAGTTAGCGTTCCGTTTCCAAATCCTTGAGGATTTGCTCAAGTTGCCGATAACCCTCGTTCAGGCCGGTCACCTCGTCCTTGGCCTGGCGCAGGAAGCCCTCGAGCGGCTCATGCAGGGAGATCGCCTCGTCGACCTCGGTTGAGGAGCCGGCGCGATAGGCCCCAAGCCGGATCAGTTCCTCCATATCGGCATAGGTAGCCATCACCACGCGGGCCCGCGTAATGAGAGGCAGATAGGCCGGATCGGCCGATTTCGGCATGGTGCGGGACACCGATCTGAGGACGTTGATGGCCGGATAACGCCCGCGCTCCGCGATCGACCGCTGCATCACGATATGGCCGTCCAAGATGCCCCGGACCGCGTCCGCGATCGGCTCGTTGTGATCGTCGCCGTCCACCAGCACCGTGAAAATACCGGTGATGGTGCCCACCCCGGTGCCTGGACCGGCTCGCTCCAACAGTTTCGGCAATTCGGTGAACACGGTCGGCGTATAGCCCTTGGCGGTCGGCGGCTCGCCGGCGGAGAGGCCAATTTCGCGCTGCGCCATCGCAAAACGCGTGACCGAATCCATCAGGCACAGCACATCCTTGTCTTCATCGCGAAAGTATTCGGCGATCGCCAGGGTCAGATAAGCCGCCTGCCGGCGCATCAGAGCGGGCTCGTCGGAGGTCGCCACCACCACCACCGAGCGCGCCAGGCCCTCGTCGCCGAGGTCATCCTGCAAGAATTCCTGCACCTCGCGGCCGCGTTCGCCGACGAGGCCAATCACCGTGATATCCGCATCGACATTGCGCGCCAGCATCGACAGCAGCACCGACTTGCCGACGCCGGAGCCGGCGAAGATGCCGAGCCGCTGGCCGCGGCAGCAGGTCAGAAACGTGTTCAGCGCCCGTACGCCGAGATCGAGCGGCGTCCCGACCCGTTTGCGCGAATGCGCCGGTGGTGGCGCGTTGCGATAGGGCATCGGCGACGGCCCTTGCGGCAACGGCCCCTTGCCGTCGATCGGTTCCCCCATCGCATTGAGCACGCGCCCGAGCCAGGCCAGCGAGGGCCGCACCTGACTGGCGGCATTGGCGATCACGGCGCGGCAACCGCGCCGCACGCCCTCGAGGCCGGCGAACGGCATCACCACCGCATTGTCGCCGGTGAAGCCGATGACTTCGGAGGGGATGAGGCGATTGCCGCCCGTCTCGATCACGATACGGGCGCCGACCGACATCGCATGGATGGGGCCTGCGATCTCGACCATCAGGCCGCGGACGCCGACGACGCGACCATAGATATTGACGCCGTCGATGTCGCTGATCTGTTCGGCGAGTGCTTTCATTGCGAAAACCTTAAGTTTCCACGCTTTTCGGCCCGCACCTTAACTTCGTGTTTACCCGCATCATTAATCATTACGTCACTGTCTTTGGTGACTGAGAGCGCTCGGCCGTCAGAAGGAAGGTCGAGTCGTGAGAGTCGGTTAGGCCCGTCTCTTAATGTGGAACTTGAACGAGAACGGATACAAAAAACTGCTTCGGGGCAACACTTTAGGGCGATTCGACAAAAATTGCACTGATAGAGCTTGCGAACACGAATCAGATTTTGTTAACCATATGTCGTCAGGATCCGAATCAGTTGTTCAAAGGCGTTTTGAGTGCCGCAAGTGCGGCCGACCTGACGCCCGGAGCGGCGACTAAAGGGGACTGGCATGCGCGTTCTGCTGATAGAAGATGACAGCGCCGTCGCGCAGTCGATCGAGCTGATGCTCAAATCCGAGAGTTTCAACGTCTATACGACGGACCTCGGAGAAGAAGGCGTCGACCTCGGAAAGCTCTACGATTACGATATTATTCTGCTCGACCTCAATTTGCCTGACATGTCCGGTTACGACGTGCTCAAGCAGCTTCGGGTCTCCAAGATCAAGACCCCCATTCTGATCCTCTCCGGCCTCGCCGGCATCGAGGACAAGGTCAAGGGTCTCGGCGTCGGCGCCGACGACTACATGACCAAGCCCTTCCACAAGGACGAACTGGTCGCCCGCATCCATGCGATCGTCCGCCGTTCCAAGGGCCACGCCCAGTCGGTGATCCAGACCGGCGATCTCGTGGTCAATCTCGACACCAAGACGGTCGAGGTCGGCGGCCAGCGCGTGCATCTGACGGGCAAGGAATACCAGATGCTGGAGCTGCTTTCGCTCCGCAAGGGCACCACGCTCACCAAGGAAATGTTCCTCAACCATCTCTATGGCGGCATGGACGAGCCGGAACTGAAGATCAT
>DATBYN010000303.1:0-7103 GCA_036513695.1 Bradyrhizobium sp.
AGACCGCGATGTTCACGGCCGAAGTCGCCCGCGGCGAACTGCGGCGCTCCAGCCTGAATGATTATCTCGACACCAGCCGCGATGCGTCGTCGCAGCTGGTCGCCAATCTCAATCGGGCGGCCGAACTGATCACCTCGTTCAAGCAGGTCGCTGCCGACCGCAACTATTCGGATCAGCGAACCTTCGACCTCGGCGATCTCACCGAGCAGGTGGTGATGAGCCTGCGGCCGGGCCTGCGCAAGCACAATTTGGCGCTCACCGTCGAGTGTCAGCCCAATCTGATGATGAACTCTTATCCCGGTCCCTACGGACAGGTGCTGACCAATCTGTTTCTCAACGCGGTGGCGCATGCTTTTCCCGACGGCAAGCCCGGCGCGGTCGATATCCAGGTGCGTGAATCCGGCAAGGACAATGTCGAGGTCATCTTTTCCGACAATGGTTGCGGCATGAGCCTCGATGTCCGCCGCCGCGCCTTCGATCCGTTCTTCACGACCCGCCGCGATCAAGGTGGCACCGGGCTCGGCCTGCATATCGTCTACAGCATCGTGACCAACCGCCTGGGCGGCCGGCTCGACCTCGACTCTTCGCCCGGCGGCGGCACGCGAATCCAGATGATCCTGCCTCGCGTTGCGCCGCTGGAGCAGGCCGCTGAATAGCGGCGTCCGAATTGCCTCAATCGATCTCGGCGAGTTTGCGAAGCGTTGCCTTGAAGATCTGGCTGGCCTTGCCGACCAGCGCGGTGCCGTCCATCACCGCCGCATTGTCGGTGAAGGTTCCGGAGACGCCGATGCCGACCGGGCTCGGCCCGCCGAACAGCGGATTGGCGTCGGGACTGGAGGTATGGCGCTGGACCAGCACCTCGCCCTTGAAGGTATTCCCCTTCCACGTATAGCTGCCGGTGTAGAACAGGTAGGCATCACCGCCGAGAATTCTACCATCACGGAATACGACCACGCCGCTGCCTTTGCCGGCACGGCCATCCTGCAAGCTGACGTGGATCGAATACAGACCGTTCTTCATGACGTGTCCGGTTCTTACATCACGGCGGAGGAGGCTTGCTGATATTGCCAAAGCCCCGCACGCCGCGTCAACGCGACGGCTTGACCCGTGGACTTCGCGCTTCGGCATCCGTCCGTTAACGGACAAAAAGCGATATCCCCCGAATCGAATCGGAAGCCGTGGTTATACGGATTCTCTTTAACACGAATCAGCCGCAAAGTTGGCCCGCGAAATGCATAGGCAATCGTCGCACTTGCCGGAGGGTGCTGGAGCAGGAGAAAAGTGACCAACTGGATCGATTCCGGCGGCAATGAGCCGCCTTTATGCACTGATGATAACGATTGGGAAAATTCGGATCGCCGACGCAAAAAAAAGCGTTTGAGAACGAAAAGGCCTATTAGAACGGCACTGGCATTGGGTCTTGTGACGTTCGGTATTGCCACGCTAATGCTGGCACTGGCCTTCAATCCTGGGTATGCGCGCGATCCCGACGGGCGTTACGCCAATTCGCCCCTCAAGCAATGGTTTGACAGCCTCAAAAGCGGCAAGGGCCCGTGCTGTTCGGATGCCGACGGCACCGCGGTCAGCGATGTCGATTGGGAATCTGCCAACGGACATTATCGCGTCCGGCTTGACGGCGATTGGATCGACGTTCCCGACGAAGCTGTCATCACCGAACCTAACCGGATAGGCCGAACCATGGTATGGCCGCTGCGCGGCTATCTCGGGGTGTCGATCCGTTGCTTCATGCCGGGCAGCATGACGTAAAGCCTGATCGGTTCTGACTGAAACAGAATTGAGGCTCTGGCCTTTTGCCTTGACGCTTTTTGCGCGCGGCTCGCGCGGCCGTTCGTCACGCATATTTCTTGTCGCGCTCCAGGAGCTCGATCGAGATGCCCTGCGGCCCGCGGATGAAGCAGATGCGCACGCCCGGCCTGATCGTGGTCGGCTCCTTGGTGAACTCCACGCCCTTGGCCTTGATCTCGGCGGCCACCGCATCGATGTCCTTGACTGTCAGCCCGAAATGATCGAGCCCCTGATAGGGCGTCACCGGCGGGCTATTGACGCCGTCGCCGGTGCTCACCGGCGCGATGAACACATTGGCGCCGCCGAGCTTGACGTCGATCCGCCCGGGGCCTCGGATGATCACGCCGCCGAGAATATTTTCCAGCCAGGCTGCGGTGGCCTCCGGATCGGGACTGCGCAAATGAACGTGATCCCAGGTGACTATCGGCATCGTCGGTCTCCCCTTGGCTTGCCCGCGCGTCGCTTGCCGCGACGCTTGCTTGGCCGCGGCACCAGCCGCGGCAACCAATTTTAGCGGTCGCATTCCGGCGTGACCATCCCCTTAAGCGGGTCGCCGACGCGTCCAATATTGTTACATTTGGATGCAACCATTTCCGATCTTGCCGATTAAGGCAAAGCGGCGGAACCCGTAACGCCTGTGCGGCCTTGTTACAGGTGCAGTGCACGGGCGATGTGCTTACAGGTGCAGTGCACGGGCGATGTGCGTTTTGCCGCCCGTCGATGGCATGACGATGAACACTGGGCTGTTTGGCATCGCATTGACCGGGCCCGCCAATGTTGGCGGCAGCGTTTCGGGTCGGCCGGAAAAATCGGCCGTCAAATACTTCAAGCTAGGGCTTTTTTGGCTGCCAGCGGTGCTGATCGCCGGTCTCGCAGGTTGGATGCTGCTATATGGCTACGCCGGCAACAGCGCCGAAGGTGAAGCGGCCCACCTGATGACTGCGGCGACCGAGCCAACACCGCCGCCGGCCGTTGTCACCACGGTCGCGCAGGACGGGTCGACGTTCGACCCGGCGACCGCGGAGGCGATCACGCCTGTGCAAACCGCGCCGGTCGATGGACTGAAGATTTCATCGCAGTCCTGGCGCAGGGGCGGGCTCGGCTCGAAGGCGCTGGTCACCTTCACGCTCCGCAATGCCAACGATTACGCGGTCAAGGATATCGAGCTGTTTTGCTCCTTTATCCGCAGGGACGGCAGCCACCTGACCGATCGCACGCGTGTCGTTCATGACGTCGTCAATATGAAGAGCCGCAAGACCTTTGCCCGCATGCTTGTGGGCTACATCAATATCAACGCCGATCGGGCAAAATGCTCGCTGGTCGCCGCCAGCCATATCTAGCGCCGGATGCGGGTGGCCCCGCAGCGTGGGTAACCAAGCGGTAACTTCGTCGTTATGCCGGCCTGGCCCCCCTAGGAACCAATCGCGCCATCCCTAGTTAATGGTCTGGTCCGCAAGGCCACCGTGCGGATGGAGCAGGCCGTAAGATGCCCCTGGCGCGTTATTTCATGTATGTCGGCGGAGTTTTGCTCGCGCTGCTGTTGGTTGTGAATGCGTATTTGCCGGCGCCGCCGCCGATTGCGGAACGGGCGGATGCCGAGGTTCCCGTCATCCGCATTCATTCCGAGCGGAAATGGCCGCAGCCGGTGGTATTCGATACCAGCCACCCAACGATCGCGCCTGCACAGCCGGTCCAGATCGCCAAGACAGAGGCCGCAAAGACGGAAGCCGCCGCGCCGGCCGCGGACGCCCCGGCGAAGCTGCGTGACGCGTTCGCACAGCTTCAGCCGTCCGATCTGAAGCAGGCAGAACAGTCCGATCCGAAAAAGCCGGAAGCAAAGCCACAACCCAAGCGCAAGATCGCCAAGAAGCGTGTGGCTCCACCCGTGGCTCCGCCGACGATGCTGGTTGCGCAGCAACCGCGCTTTGGGTTTGGGTTCTTCGGCAACAACGTTTGGTAAAAGCCGCCTGATGAGCCAGATTTCCGGCGCGCGTTTTTTTTGACGGACTTCGGTTGTTGCCTGCGTTTTGTGAGCCCTTTCGCCGCTGTCAGATGTCGCCTGGCAGCTCGATGCCGGCTTCCGCCAAGTCGCGAAGGAATTTCCGCACCAACAGCATGTTGGTTTTTTGCAGTTCGTGATTATTGCCGAACTTGAATTGATTTGCCTCCGTCACGATCAGTCCTTGGTCCGTCTCGCGGAGAATACCTTGCTTTTTCAATCGATCGGCGCGTCGCCGCACGGTTTCGATCGGCAGATCAAAGAAACGGGAGAGAGCGGCACGGGAAACACCCCGCTTGATATCGTCGGGCTCGACGGCTTGGACCGAGCCGAATCGGCGATCAAGTTCGGGGTTCTTCATCACGTTGATCACGTTGGCGTTGAGGATCGCGTGAATGAGGAGCAGATCCAAATGATCGAAGTCGTAGAGGCGGAACATTTCGCTGGCTGCACACAGCATGTAGGCCAGCGAATGGCGTGAGACGGTTCGGATCAGATCGGCGGTGGCTTGACGATCTTTGCTTTTGTTAACCATTTGAAAAAATCCCATTTCTGCGAATGGTTGGGTTCAATGCCGCTGCCCCGAGCAGGGCCGCCTGCGTGGACGCGGTCGGCCTGCGTTATTTTGAGACCGTTTTGGGTTTTGCCGCTGCGCCCATCGCCTTCTACCCAATATGGGTATGGCGACGGCCTCAAAGCGTCAATAACGACTTGCTAGCGGTGTGATTTTCTCCGATAGATCATCGCGCCGCCGCGTGCGTAAATCGGCAAGCGCGGTGCAAGCGCCGAGCCGGTACGATACGGGGTTCCGCTGCAATTTACTGAATGCCTTTTTACTGAATGCCTTTTTACGAATGCCTTGCGATACACGATCGCCGCTCCAACGGTTGGACCAACATGACATTCATCATCGAAGCGACGAAAGACGATCACCGCACCGCCGACATCCGTTCCAGCGCCATCGATGCCGTTATACTGGCCCGCAAGCTTGCAGCGGATGGCTTTGCCGTCTCGATCCAAAATCCGGCCGGGCGTCAATACTCTGCTGATCAGTTCAAACTTCTTCTGACAAATGAAAGTTTGAATTAACTGCAAGTAGCCGGACCTGTGAGAGGCATCACGGCGTAAACCACAGCCGGCCTGCAGCAGCCTTATCACACCAATGAGAGCAGATATGGCCGGTGCAAGCTTTCGCCTGGGCAGGCCAGATTCTCGTCGCCGATTTCCGCGATCGCGCTTGCCACCTCGCTTTTCGCTTGTTCATCCAGTTCAACGATGGGCAGGCGGGTACATGGCGACATGAAGCCGAGCAGGCACAAGGCATATTTTAGGGCGGCCGGGCCCCCTTTGGTCACGGCCGCCGTCAGCGGCGCCAGCCGACTTTGCAAATATCGGGCGGACTGCAGCCGCCCCTGCCTGCAGCTCGAAAAAATCACTCGGCACAGTTCCGGCGCGACATTCGAGACCATCGATATGCAGCCATCCCCGCCACCGGCAATGAAGGCCAGCGCGGTGGTATCGTCTGCGGACAGCAGCCGAAACCGTGATGGTACCAGCGACCGCAGGCGCATGGGACGCGCAACATCGGCCGTCCCGTCCCTCAAGCCGACGAACTGCTCCGATTGCGCGAGCCGCGCGAGGGTGTCGTCGGATAATTCGCGCATCGTGCGGGAGGGAATGTCGTGCAGGATAACGGGCAGATGGGTGGCGTCGGCGATCGCGCGAAAGTGCGCATATAGGCCAGCCTGTATCGGCTTGTTGTAATAGGGCACAACCGAAAGCACCGCGTCGGCGCCCGCTTGTTGGGCGCGCCGCGTCAGTTCGATCGCATGGCTGGTTGAATTCGATCCGGCTCCGGCGATGACGCGGACGCGGCGCCGTGCGACCTCGACGGCCGCGCCGACGATGCTTTGCTGCTCGACGGGCGTCAGCGTTGAAGCTTCGCCGGCGGTTTCGCAGACCACGATCGCATTGACGCCGGCTTCGATCTGGCGCTCGCAAAGCTTTGCGAATGCCGCCACGTCGATCGCGCCGCGATCATCGAACGGCGTGGGGACGTCAGGTATGTAGCCCGCGAGCCAGTCGGCGTGATTTGCAGATACGGTCATTGGATTTCATGCCGCGTTTTCCATTTGGCCAAAACCCTGCCGGTAACCGGAAAGCACGAGGCCCTGATGGCACCGCACGCCCGCTTCGATCCGAAAGCCCATCTGCTCCAGCCTGGCGCGGATTTTCAGACAGACGCCGCCTTCGCGAGACGAGATCAGAACGGCAATGGCGGCGCTGGGGCTGAGGTAGGGCGCTATCTGCGCAAGCGCGGTCTCGATATCCTGCCCCGATCGTTGATCGGTGATCAGGCCAACGGAGTGCTGTCCCTTGGCGATGCGACAGGTCGCGGTGGTGGCGACGCGAATAAATCCGCGCCGCCGTAGCGCCAGATAGAGCTCGAGACTATCGCTGCCGGCAACGATGGCGCGATGCAGACTGGACAGACGGCTGAGCTCGATCATGGTGTCGATGACCTGCTCGCGGTCAGGGACGGAATAAGGCTGATCCATCGGGCGCTCCTCAAATGATGGCTGGCCGGCGTGTCATGCGACGCGCCGTGTGCTGATGGCGGGCTTGCGATCGGAGGAGGGCAGCTTGCCACCCATATCGAGTTCGATCCCGCGCGACAGCTCGACGATGGTTTCGGGGTGATGGCCGTTCTCGAACAGCGCATATTTGACGGCCTGGGCGCGGTTGACGAACAGGCCGCCGTAGAGACCATTTTGTTCCTGGGCGACCCAGTTGCCGCGCTTGTTCTTGCCGATGAACACGACAGTCGATGTCGAGCTGCACGATGGAGGTTCGACGAGCTTCACGTTGGTATTCCTTCTGGTGACGAGCCGCGCGCGCTCCCGGCACGGTCGGACGTTCCGCCGTTGTGTTTTGTTTGCGAATGTCCGGATGGCCGTTGTCGGTCGGGAGACTGCTTGACTCATGCTCCCAATATCTTCCCGGCCGGATATGAATTCGAGGCAGGCGAGAGCGCGATCTCATAAGAGCCGCATAAGATGCCAACACTGTTTCAAACCGGGACGGCGTGATTATGCTGATGAGAGCCGGCGGTGTAGCAAGGCCGCCACGGGACCAGTTCTCGGCCTAAAAAAGCCCCGGACAATGCCGGGGCTTTGAGGTGGTGGAGAGAAGGGAAAAATCAGTATTTGGCGACGACCGGGCTATTCCCAGTGGAATTTGTAGTTCACGCCGAGCAGCACGGTTTGTACCCGCTGCCTGGTCAAAATGGTTTCGCCGG
>DATBYN010000304.1:0-2504 GCA_036513695.1 Bradyrhizobium sp.
CGGCTTCCAGCAGCGCTCCAATGTCGATGCCGCCTACCGCGAAATGAAAATCGGCGAGGTCGAAAAGGCAGGAACGCTCTCCTCGATGATCGCTGACCTCGCGAAAATTCCGCTGGAATTCTCGCCGGGCGAGGCCTGGAACTATTCGGTCTCTACCGACGTGATCGGCTATCTGATCGAAAAGATCAGCGGCATGCCGTTCGAAGCCTTCCTGAAGGAGCGAATCTTCGACCCCCTCGACATGAACGATACCGACTTTTTCGTCCCCACTGAGAAGGTCCATCGTTTCGCCGCCTGTTACTCGGCCGACCCGCGAGGCGGCATGACCTTCCACGCCGCTGACCGCAAGGGCAGCCTGACCTTGCAGGATGATCCGGCCACGAGCTCGTTCCTCGCCCCGCCCTCTCTCATCTCCGGCGGCGGCGGCCTGTGTTCGACCGCGGCCGATTACCTGACCTTCTGCCGCGCGCTGATCAACGGCGGCGAACTCGGCGGGGCGCGGCTGGTCGGCCCGAAGACGCTGGCGCTGATGACCGCCAATCATCTGCCCGGCGGCCGCGATTTGCCGGAGATGTCCCGGTCGCTGTTCTCGGAGGCAACGTATAATGGCATCGGTTTTGGACTTGGCTTTTCCGTGACGATGAATCCGGCGCAGACTTTGATTCCCGGCAGCCGCGGCGAATATGCCTGGGGGGGCGCTGCCACGACATCGTTCTGGATCGATCCCGCGGAAGAATTGATCGCTATTTTCATGACCCAGGTGCTGCCGTCGAGCGCCTATCCGATCCGGCGCGAATTGCGCACCATGGTTTACGCAGCCATAACCGACAGCAATCTTTAGTCCGGCCATTCTTGGACCGACTTGCCTTTTCGCACCGCACGGGCGGTGCCCACCGAACCGGCCGCGCGCAAAATCCTTGGCGGATTTTTGCGGCTTCCCTATGCTCGCGACGGTTTGGCGTAACCTTCGCCAAATGATCGATGCGGGACCTTGAGTGCCGAAACCCTCTTTGCCAGTGCGCCTTGCTCTTCTGGTCGCAGGCACCACGCTGCCCCTGATTGTTTTCGCGGCCGGCATCGTTTTCAATAATTACCAGCAAGAACGCAGGAATGCCTCGCAGCGCGTTCTCGAAACCGTGCGCAGCATCCGCCTCGTGCTCGACGCCGAGATGCAGCGCATGACCGGGGCGCTGCAGGTGCTGGCGCTGACGGGCCCGCTGCGGAACGGTGATTTTGAGGCCTTCCGACCGATCGCCGAAGGCTTCCTCGACCAGTATCGCGACGGCGGCGTCGTGCTGGTGGCCGACCGCGCAGGCCACCAGTTGTTCTCCTCGGTCACCTCGGATACGGCTCACCTGCCGTTGCGCAACAACCGCGAAATCGTGGAGCGCGTGTTTTCGACAAAACGGCTGCAATACTCCAACCTGTTCGTCGGCGCCGTGAAACGGCAGCCGATCGTGACGGTCGAGGTGCCGGTGCTTCGCGAAGGCGAGGTGGTCTACGATATTTCGTTCAGCCCGCCGGTCGAGATTTTTCAGGGCATCATCAACCGGCAGCGCCCGGGCGAAGACTGGACCATCTCGATCTTCGACGGCGACGGCATCAATTTCGCGCGCGCGCCAAATCCGCAGGAGACGATCGCCAAGCGCGCCTCGGCGTCGCTCTATGCCGAGATGTTTCGCTCTACCGAGGCGACGCTGCAGACGGTGTCGCTGGAAGGCGTGCCGCTGATCACCAGTTTCGCGCGATCCTCAGTCACCGGCTGGATCGTTGCCGCCGGGATCGCGGAGAGCTCGCTGGTCGGTCCGTTGTGGCGCAAGCTCGCGATCACCAGCGTGATCGGAGGCATCCTGCTGCTGACCGGGCTTGCCTTCGCGGTGCGGATGGCGACCGCGATCGCCCGCGGCGAGATGCTGCACGATTTGTTGATCGAAGAGCTCAATCACCGCGTCAAGAACACGCTGGCGATCCTGCAATCGATCGCGGTGCAGACCTTTCGCAGCGCGAGCAGGAGCGAGCGCGAGAAATTCGAGGGTCGACTCGGCGCGCTCGCCGAGGCCCACAATCTCCTGAGCACGGAGAAGTGGCAGGGCTCCGAGCTGCAGGACGTGGTCAAGCGCGTGCTGCAGCCCTATCTGCTCAACAATCCCGAGCGAATGAAAATGTTCGGACCGCATGTGCCGCTGTCGCCGCGGGTCGCGGTCATTCTGTCGATGATCGTGCACGAGATCGCGACCAACGCTGCCAAATATGGCGCGCTGTCGAACGACAGCGGCACCGTGACGGTGGACTGGGAGGTGATCACGGAGAACGCCACCAAGAAATTGCGATTGATTTGGACCGAGGCCGGTGGTCCGCACGTCACGGCACCGGTGCAGCGCGGTTTTGGCTCGCGCCTGATCGAGCGCAGCGCGCGCGACCAGCTCGGCGGCGAAGCCACCGTCGATTTCCTGCCGCGCGGCGTGGTGTATACGGTGACCTGCACGCTGGAGGATGGGCGGTAG
>DATBYN010000305.1:0-2109 GCA_036513695.1 Bradyrhizobium sp.
GGACTGTCGACGCGCAGCGTCATGTCTTCCACCGACTCGAACACCACGGCGCGGCCGGTATGCTGCAGCAGCCTCTCGCTCGCCGCCGAATGCTTTATCACCGCGCCGCGCGGCGCGAGATTGCCATGCAATACCGCCATCGCGCCTTCCGGCTTGATCGGACTCTTTTGCGCGCGGATGACCTCCTGTCCTGGTACCTCCTCGGCGCCGGCGACGACATCGCGCAATGTCTGGCCGGTGATGGTTTTGGCATCGAGGTCAATGAGATCGACGAGCTGCCCCATCAGCTTCGGCACACCGCCGGCATGATGGAAATGCTCCATGTAATGCTCGCCCGACGGCTTTAGGTCGATCAGCACAGGCACCTCGCGGCCGAGCTTGTCAAAAGCTTCGAGATCGATGCGGTGTTCGGTACGGTTGGCGATCGCGGTGAGATGAATGAGGCCATTGGTCGATCCACCAATCGCCTGCAGCACCACTTGCGCATTTCTGAATGAGGCTTTTGTCAATACTTCGCTCGGGCGCGGTCCCTTCGCAACCGCCATTTCGGCGGCGACCCGGCCGCTGGCTTCGGCGAGGCGAAAGCGCTCCGCGTGTGGCGCGGGGATGGTCGCGCTCAGCGGCAGCGACAGGCCGAGCGTCTCGGTGATGCAGGCCATGGTGGAGGCGGTGCCCATCACCATGCAGGTACCGACCGACGGCGCGAGCCGGCCGTTGACGGCTTCGATCTCCATATCGTCGATCTCGCCGGCGCGGTATTTTGCCCACAGCCTTCGGCAATCGGTGCAGGCGCCCAGCACCTCGCCCTTGTGATGGCCGACCACCATCGGGCCGACCGGGATCACCACCGTCGGCAGATCGGCAGAGACCGCGGCCATGATCTGCGCCGGCAAGGTCTTGTCGCAGCCGCCGATCACGACCACCGCGTCCATCGGCTGCGCCCGGATCATCTCCTCGGTATCCATCGCCATCAAATTGCGCAGATACATCGAGGTCGGATAGGCAAAACTCTCGGCGATCGAGATGGTCGGAAACACCATCGGCATCGCGCCGGTCAGCATCACGCCGCGCTTCACCGCGTCGATGATCTGCGGCACGTTGCCATGACAGGGATTGTAATCGCTGTAGGTGTTGGTGATGCCGACAATAGGGCGGTTCAGGGCGTCGTCGGAATAGCCCATCGCCTTGATAAAAGCCTTGCGCAGGAACAGTGAGAAACCAGCGTCGCCATAGCTCGTCAGTCCCTTGCGAAGTCCGTCAGCCATTTTCTTGTTCCCTGTCGTCGTCTGAAGCACACTAAAGGAGTCAACCGAATTATTGTCAATGTTTGATATTCGGCCGCGGAATCGCTCCGTTTCCGAGGTCAACGGACCAGCATTATTGACAATGACCATCTTGCGTGCTGACTTTCGCCGATGATCCAACGCGAACGCCCATGAAGCCGCAGGCCGCATCGCAGGACGCGACCACCCTCACCCGCGAGCAAGAACAGGCGGAGGTGATCCGCGCCTTGGAGGAGGACATCATCTTCGGCCGCTTCGCGCCGGGTTCGCGGCTGGTCGAGGACACGCTGATGAACCGCTACGGCGCCAGCCGGCATTTTGTCCGCCAGGCGCTGTTCCTCCTCGAGCGCCAGGGCATCGTGCTGCGCGAAAAGAACATCGGCGCCACCGTGCGGTTTTACTCCGCCGAGGAAGTGCGGCAAATCTACCAGGTGCGGGAAATGCTGACGCGGCAGGCGGCGCTGATGATCGCGTTGCCCGCGCCCACTCGGCTGATCGAACAACTCGTCGAATTGCAGCGGCAATATTGCGCGCGGGCCGATGCGCAGGATCTGCGCGGCATCCATGAGGCCAATGACGCCTTCCACGTCGCGCTTTTTTCAGCATGCGGCAATCCTTATCTGGTCCGCTCGCTGCAGGACTACATGAATTTGACGCTGCCGATGCGCGCGAAAAATCTCGCCGACAAAGAGGGCCTCGCGCTATCGCGCCGCCAGCACGAGTTCATGATCGAGCTGCTCGGGGGCCGCGACAGCTGGGCGCTGGCGCAGCTCTGTGTCGACCACATGCAATTCAGCAAGTCGGATTATCTGGGACGGATTGGGGC
>DATBYN010000306.1:0-7287 GCA_036513695.1 Bradyrhizobium sp.
ATCGTGTCGACCGGAAATCCCGCTTTGGCGGGCTGCGCCGGCGCCACCACGTCCTGCAGCGTCATACGGGCGATGTCCCGCTTGCCGAGATGCCCGTCGCGCAAAAGCCGCTCGACCAATTTGCGGCCGACCATGCCGGCCGCGCCGAGAACCAGAATGTGCAAGACCCAACTCCTTTTTATTCTTGAATATTATTTTAGATGCTGGCCCGCGTGCTCACTCTTTCACGGCTCCGGTCATCGCCGACACATAGTGCTCGACAAAGAACGCGTAAAGTATGACCAGCGGCAGCGAGCCTGCCAGCGCGCCGGCCATCAGCGAACCCCAGCGGTAAATATCGCCATCGACGAATTCGTTGACGATCGCGACCGGCACCGTCTTGTTCTGGGTCGATTGCAGGAAGGTCAGCGCGTAGATGAATTCGTTCCAGCACAGCGTAAAGCAGAAGATGAACGCCGAGATCAGGCCGGGAACGGCGAGCGGCAGCACGATCTTGATCAGGATCTGCCAGCGGCTGGCGCCATCGATCAGCGCGCATTCTTCGAGCTCGAACGGGATGGTCTTGAAATAGCCCATCAACAGCCAGGTCGAGAACGGGATCAGGATGGTCGGATAGGTCAGGATCAGCGCCATCGGCGAGTCGAACAGGCCGTACTGGAACACCACGGTCGCAAGCGGAATGAACAGGATCGACGGCGGCACCAGATAGGACAGGAAGATCAGCCCGCCGACCCATTGCGCGCCGCGATAGCGCAGCCGCACGATCGCGTAAGCCGCCAGCACGCTGGCGAAGATCGACACCACGGTGGCGCAGACCGCGACATACATCGTGTTCCAGAGCCAGTGCGGATAGTAGCTTTCGAACAGCAGCTTGTGGATGTGCTTGAACGTCGGGTTCCAGGTCCAGAACGGATTGAACTTGTCGAGATCAAGCAGCTGCTCGTCCGGTTTGATCGCGGTCAGTCCCATCCAGTAAAATGGAAACAGCAGGATGATCACAATGATCGACAGCGGCAGATAGAGCGTCACAAGCCGGCGCGGCAGCGACTGCAGATAGCTCATGCCTTCGCTGTGGTCGTCTTTGGCAACCGTCGGGGATGTGCCCGAGAGCACGGCTTTGAGATCGACCGGCTTTGATGCAGGGAGATCAGTCATTGTTTTCTCCCTGCTGCCACTTGCGGTAGCGCGCGCGGGGCTCGCCCCGTTCGCGCAAACAAAACAACGCTGCGCGGGAGCTTAGTCATTGTTTTCTCCCTGCTGCCACTTGCGGCGCTGCAGCCCGAACCAGGAAACCATGATCGCGGCGAGCAGGAACGGGATCATCGCGCTCGAGATCGCCGCCCCCTCGCCGAGCTGGCCGGCGATGATGGCACGCTGATAGGACAAGGTCGCCATCAGATGCGTGGCGTTGACCGGACCGCCGCGGGTCATCGCCCAGATCAGCTGGAAATCGGTAAACGTGAACAGCACCGAGAACGTCATCACAACCGCGATGATCGGGGTCAGCAAGGGGTAAGTGATATAGCGGAACATCTCCCACTTGCTCGCCCCGTCAAGCGTCGCGGCCTCATAGAGCGAGGGCTGCACGGTCTGCAGGCCGGCCAGCAGCGTGATCGCGACAAAGGGCACGCCGCGCCAGATATTGGCGAAGATCACGCAGATCCGCGCCCAGGTGGTATCGCCGAGGAAATTGATGTTTTGCGTGATCAAGCCGAGATGTTTCAGCGACCACGAGATGATCGAGAATTGGGAGTCGAAAATCCACCAGAACGCCAGCGCCGACAGCACGGTCGGCACAATGAAGGGGATCAGGACCAGCGCGCGCAGCATCGCCTTGAACGGCATGTTCTCGTTCAACAGCAGCGCGAGATAAAGGCCGACTGCGAATTTGATGGCGCTCGCGACCGAGGTGTAGAGCAGCGTGTTGAACACCGACAGCCAGAAGATCGAATCGCCCCATAGCCATTCGTAGTTTTCGGTGCCGATGAAGACGCCCGGCCGCCCGATGCGCGCGTCGGTGAACGAAATCCAGATGCCGAGACCGAGCGGATAGGCCAGGAAGAATATCAAAAACCCCATCGCCGGCAGCATGAACCAAAAACCGAGCCAGTTTCGGTTGGTCCTGAGCTGGTCCCACGCGGTGGCCTCGCGTATCTCTCGCCTGGCGGTGCGGGGTTGCAGGGCGATGTCAGCCATGACGAAATCCCTTGATACGAGCGATGCCGTCGTTACCGGCGCACGCGGCAGAATATTCCGCCATCTCGTCGATCGGGCGGGCCGCAGGTCTGTCCGCGAGCCCGCCCGATTGTACTCTTAGCGATAGATGCGCTTCAACTGCCGCTCGCATTGCGACATCGCGGTCTTGGCATCCTGGGCGCCGGTGCAGTAATTGGCGAACATGTCGACGACCAGGAAGTCGGCGATCGCGGTCGCCGCCTTCTCGCCGGGCGTGCCGATGCCGGAAGCCGGAAGCGCGCGCTTAGAGGCCTGCGCGAACACGGCGTTCTTCGGGTCCGCGGTCCACACCGGCGCCGAGTCGTAGGCGTTGAGCGTGTGGGTGAGATAGCCGCGTGCGCCAGACAGCCACTTCTCGAACTGATCCTTCTCCAGCATGAAGGCAATGAAAGCCTTTGCCGCGTTCGGATACTTTGTGAAGTTGAATGCGAGGATCGGAACCGCGAGCTGCAGCTCGGTCGGCTTGCCGACCGGGCCGACCGGCATCAGCGCGTGATAGGTATCCTCGGCGAGATCCTTCTTGGTCGGATCGTCCTTGGCGGCGACGTAGATCGAGATGCCGTTAGCGGTGCAATAGAGTTCGCCCGACAGGAACGCCTTGTTGTTGGAGGAGTCGTTCCAGGATGCGACACCGGGAATGAAGGTTTCGGAAAGTGCCTTGCAATATTCCATCGCCTTCGCTGTCTCCGGCGAGTTGATGATGACCTTGTCGTCCTTGTCGACGGTATAGGCGCCGTGACCCCACAAGACCCAGTGCAGCCAGCCATTGGCGTCGCCCGTGGCGTGGCCGAGGGCAAAACCGGCCGGCGTGTTGTTCGCCTTCATCGCCTTGCACATCTCAAGGAAGCCCGGAAAATCCTTCGGGAATTCCTTGAAGCCTGCCTTGTCGGTGGCCGACTTGCGATAGGTCATGTAACCGCCGACAGTCGCGACGGGAATGCCGAGCCAATCCTCGCCGTGCTTGCAGGTCTTGGCTGCAGCGTCGGTCCATCCGCCATACTTCTTGCCGAGGTAGTCGGCGACGTCGTTCATCAACAGCACTTTGGTCGGGAACAGCTGTGGCAGCGTATGCAGGCCCCAGGCGAGATCGAGGCCCGAACCGGTGTTTGCCGCAACCGAGGCTTTTGGTTGCACGTCCTCAAAGGACTCGCTGAACACGTTCATTTCGGTGCCGGTGGCGGTCTTGAACGCCGCGACCATGGCGTTGAACGCATCATCTTCCGCCGGAACGAAGCGCTTCCAGCGCATCACGGTCAGCTTGGCGCCCGGCTCCGCCTTCCATGGCGAGGTATCTGCCCAGGCCTTGGCAAAATCAAACAGAGCCGGCCCGGTCAGTGCGCCGCCCGCAGCCAGCGCGGTGCCGCCCTGCAGCAGGGTGCGGCGGGTAAAATCTTGCATCGTCTATCCTCCCTCTGGTGTTTTTTCTGTGGTGTTTTTTGATTGCTTAGGCGTTCAGTCGCTTGCCCGTCGTCTCGTCGAACAAATGCACGAGTGACGGGTCAGGTTTCAGCCGGATCTTGTCGCCCGGATTGAATTGATGACGCTCACGGAACACGGCGACGACCTGCTCGCCGCCGAGCTTGGCGAATACCTGGGTTTCCGAGCCGGTCGGCTCGACCACGATGATCTCGGCCTCGGCGCCGTCATCCGCGATGGTGAAATGCTCGGGCCGGATGCCGTAGACCGCCGGCCGGCCTTCGGAATTGGCGGGCACCGAGGCGACCGGAAGTTTCACCCCGTTCGGGCCCTCGAAGCCGGCGCTGCCGTTCGACTTCACCTTGCCCTTTAGGAAATTCATCGCCGGCGAGCCGATAAAGCCGGCCACGAACTGGTTGTCCGGCTTGTCGTATAGTTCGAGCGGCGACCCCATCTGCTCGACGATGCCGTCATGCATCACCACGATCTTGTCGGCCATAGTCATGGCTTCGATCTGGTCGTGGGTGACGTAGACGGTTGTGGTTTTCAGCCGCTGGTGCAGCTCCTTGATTTCGGTGCGCATCGCGACGCGCAGTTTTGCGTCCAGGTTGGACAAGGGCTCGTCGAACAAAAATACCTGGGGATCGCGCACGATGGCGCGGCCCATCGCGACGCGCTGGCGCTGTCCGCCCGACAATTGCCGGGGATAGCGATCGAGCAGCGGCGTGAGCGCGAGGATTTCGGCGGCGCGGTTGACACCCTTGGAGATTTCGGCAGAGCTGGCGCCGCGCAGTTTGAGCGAGAAGCCCATATTGTCGGCAACCGTCATATGCGGATAGAGCGCATAGTTCTGGAACACCATCGCGATGTCGCGTTCTTTGGGCTGGACATTGTTGACGACGCGGTCGCCGATCGAAATCGTCCCGGAAGTGATGTTTTCGAGCCCCGCCAGCATCCGCAACAGGGTCGATTTGCCGCAACCGGAGGGGCCGACCAGCACGACAAAGGCGCCGTCCTCGATCGGGATTGAGACGCCGTGCAGGACCTCAAAGCCGCCAAACGATTTCCGGACGTCGCGAATCTGCACCGACGACATACATTCCCTCCTTGATCTGTCCAAAAACCCGCGGTGAATTCTGCGGGTCGTGCTCTTATTAACCCGGGGTCATACCAGACTTTTTCGGCGATGTCGTTGGATCAAAGTCGTAGGGGTTCCGCTCTCCCATCGCCGACATTGCGGCGCAGGCGGGAGCGTGGCAAACATCTGGCTGGCCGTACGAAAATGACGCACAGAAATAAGGGTGTGCGCTGCGGGAGAAATCATGAACAAGCCGCTTACCTCCGTCACCAGACGCAAACTCCGTTCCAGCGACTGGTTCAACAACCCTCACAACCCCGGCATGACCGCGCTGTACCTGGAGCGCTATCTTAATTACGGCCTGACCCGGGAAGAGCTGCAAGCCGGCAAGCCGATCATCGGGATCGCGCAAACCGGTAACGACCTGTCACCCTGCAATCGCCATCACATCGAGCTGGCGCACCGGGTCCGGGAAGGAATCCGGGCCGCCGGCGGCATCGCCATGGAATTCCCGACCCACCCGATCCAGGAAACCGGCAAGCGCCCGACAGCGGCGCTCGACCGCAACCTTGCCTATCTCAGTCTGGTGGAGATCCTGTTCGGCTATCCGCTGGACGGCGTGGTCCTGACTACGGGCTGCGACAAGACCACTCCGGCCTGCCTGATGGCGGCGGCAACGGTCAATTTGCCGGCGATCGTGCTGTCGGGCGGGCCGATGCTGAACGGCTGGTTCAACGGCGAGCGCACCGGTTCCGGCACCGTGGTCTGGAAGCAGCGCGAGCGATTGGCCGCGGGCGAGATCGACTACGAGGAGTTCATGAATATCGTCGCCTCCTCGGCGCCGTCGATCGGCCATTGCAACACCATGGGCACCGCCTCGACCATGAATTCGCTGGCCGAAGCACTCGGAATGTCGCTGCCGGGATGCGCCGCGATCCCCGCCCCCTACCGCGAGCGCGGCCAGATTGCCTATGAAACCGGCAAGCGCATTGTCGGGATGGTCTGGGAAGACTTAAAACCGTCCGACATCCTGACGCGACAGGCGTTCGAGAACTGCATCGTCGTCAATTCGGCGATCGGCGGCTCGACCAACGCGCCGATCCACATCAACGCGCTGGCCCGCCATATCGGCGTGGAACTTTCGATCGACGATTGGCAGAAATTCGGCCACAAAATTCCGATGCTGGTGAACATGCAGCCGGCCGGCTTCTACCTTGGCGAGGAATTTCATCGCGCCGGCGGCGTTCCGGCGGTGGTCAGCGAATTGATGAAGGCGAAGGCCATCCATGAAGACGCCATGACGGTCAACGGCCACACCATCGGCGACAACTGCCGTGACGCGCCAAAGCCCGACGGCGACGTGATCTGGAGTTATGACAAGCCCTTAGTGAAGGACGCCGGCTTCCTGGTGCTCCGCGGCAATCTCTTCGATTCCGCCATCATGAAGACCAGTGTCATTTCAAAAGAGTTTCGCGACCGCTATCTGATCAACCCCAAGGATCTGAACGCGTTCGAGGGCCGCGCCATCGTGTTCGAGGGACCGGAGGATTATCACGCGCGGATCGATGATCCCTCACTGGATATCGACGAGCATTGCGTCCTGTTCATACGCGGCACCGGTCCGATCGGCTATCCCGGCGGCGCCGAGGTCGTAAACATGCAGCCGCCGGCCGCGCTGATCAAACGCGGCATCCTGTCGCTACCCTGCATCGGCGACGGCCGCCAGTCCGGCACCTCCGGCTCACCGTCGATCCTCAACGCGACACCGGAAGCTGCCGCCGACGGCGGGCTGGCGATCCTGAAGACCGGCGACAAGGTCCGCATCGACCTGAACAAGGGCAGCGCCAACATTCTGATCTCAGACGAAGAACTCAAGAAGCGGCATGCGGAGCTCAAAGCAAAGGGCGGCTTCCCCTACCCGGCCAACCAGACGCCGTGGCAGGAGCTCTATCGCTCGACCGTCGGCCAGCAAGCCACCGGCGCCTGCATGGAACTCGCCACGCGCTATCACGACATCGCAGGCCGGGTCGGCGTGGCGAGGGATAATCATTAGGGTATTCGCCGTCATTGCCGGGCATAGCCGTCTGAAGGACGGCGTCGCTTCCGCTCGCCTATGTCCGGCAATCCATCGTTTTTCAGAAGTGGATGGATACGCGGGTCAAGCCCGCGTATGACGACTGTAAATTACGGGAGAAAAAATGTCAGACCGCCTCAAAGGCAAACGCGCATTCGTGACCGCCGGGGCGGCAGGCATCGGGCGTGCCTGCGCACTCGCCTTTGTGCGCGAGGGCGCTAGCGTGTTTGCGACCGACATCGATGAAAAGGGCCTGGCGCCGCTCAAGAGCGAAGGCGTTGCGGAAGTGGCGCGGCTTGATGTGCGCGACACGGCTGCCATCACTGAGATGGCAAAGCGGGTGGGCAAGATCGACATCCTGCTCAACGCGGCAGGCTTCGTGCATCATGGCACGGTGCTGGAATGCTCCGACGACGACTGGGATTTTTCCTTCGACCTCAACGTCAAGTCGATGCACCGGACATTGCGGGCGTTTTTGCCGGGC
>DATBYN010000307.1:0-2885 GCA_036513695.1 Bradyrhizobium sp.
TCGCCGTCCTTGTCGCCCATCGAAAACCAGGTGTCGGTGACGACGCAATCGGCGCCGCGCACGGCTTCCTCCGGATCGTTGCCGAGCACGATCGAGGCTTGAGTGGCCTTGATCCAGTCCTTCATCGCCTTGTTCGGCGCAAGCTGCGGCGGGGTCGCGACATTCAGTTTGAACTTGAACCGCTCCGCGGCATGCGCCCATGACGCCAGCACATTGTTGTCATCGCCGGTCCACGCCACGATGCGGCCCTCGATCGGCCCGCGATGTTCCTCGAACGTCATCAGGTCGGCCATCACCTGGCAGGGATGCGATCGCCGCGTCAGCCCATTGATAACCGGCACGGTGGCGTGCGCGGCGAGCTCGAGAAGCGCATCATGATTGAGAATGCGGATCATGATGGCATCGACGTAACGCGACAATACCCGCGCGGTGTCGGCGATGGTCTCGCCGCGGCCGAGCTGCATTTCCGCGCCGGTCAGCATGATCGCTTCACCGCCGAGCTGGCGCATGCCGACGTCGAACGACACCCGCGTGCGGGTCGAGGGCTTTTCGAAGATCATCGCCAGCGTCTTGCCTTCGAGCGGCTTTTTGGATTTCGCTCCATCGTCTTTTTGCGCTTTCAGCTTCGCCTTCATGGCGACGCTTAACGCGAGCATGTTGCGCAATTCCTTGGTCGGAACCTCGCCGAGATCGAGAAAATGGCGCAGCGCATTGCTCATTGCCCCGCCGCCTTTTTCAACGGGCCGCCGGCAAGTTTGGCGCAGGCGCGCTCCAGACGGGTGACCGATTCCTCGATCTCCGCCTCGGTGACGATCAAGGGCGGCAGGAACCGCACCACATTCTCGCCGGCGCCGACCGTGAGCAGGTTTTGTTCGCGCAGCACCGTCACCAGATCGGTGGACGGAACTACTGCCTTCAGCCCGATCAAGAGGCCCTCGCCGCGCACTTCACTGAGCACGCCCGGGTGCCGATCGACCACGGAAGCGAGTTTTTGTTTGAGCAGCAGCGACATCTTCTGCACATGATCGAAGAAGCCGGGCTTCAACATGACGTCCAGCACCGCGTTGGCGGCCGCGACCGCCAGCGGATTGCCGCCGAACGTCGAACCGTGCGAGCCCGGCGTCATGCCGGAAGCCGCGTCCGCGGTCGCCAGACACGCGCCGATCGGAAAGCCGCCGCCGAGCGCCTTTGCCAGCGACATCACGTCCGGCGTCACGCCGATGCGCTGATGGGCAAACAGATCGCCGGTGCGGCCCATGCCGGTCTGCACTTCGTCGAACACCAACAGCAGGCCGTGGTCGTCGCAGAGCTGGCGCAACGCCCGGAAGAAGGCATGCGGTGCCGCGCGCACGCCGCCTTCGCCCTGCAGCGGCTCGATCAGGATGCCGGCGGTGTGCGGACCGATCGCCTTTTTCACCGCCTCGAGATCGCCAAGCGTCACCTGATCAAAACCGTCCATCGGCGGCCCAAAGCCCTCGAGATATTTCGGCGAGCCGGTCGCGGCCAGCGTCGCAAGTGTCCGGCCGTGAAACGCGCTGTCGAAGGTGATGATGCGATAGCGCTCGGGATGGCCCTTGGCGGCGTGATGCTTGCGCGTGACCTTGATCGCGCATTCCATCGCTTCGGCGCCGGAATTGGCGAAGAAAACAAAGTCAGCAAAGCTCTGCTCGCACAGCCGTGCAGCGAGCCGCTCGCCGTCCGGGCTCTTGAACAGGTTCGACATGTGCCAGAGCTTTGTCGCCTGCTCCTGCAACGCCGCGACCAGATGCGGATGGCAATGACCGAGCGCATTGACCGCGACGCCAGAGGTGAAATCGAGATAGCGCTCGCCGTTGGTTGCGGTCAGCCAACAACCTTCGCCGCGCTCGAATCCGAGATCGGCCCTGGCGAATACGGGAAGCAGATGCGACGTCGCGCTGTCGGTCATGGCTGTCACTTGAGGGTTAGGCCCGGCCGCGACGCGCATTGGCGCGAGCATCGACGGCCGGCCCCGGAAAACAAAACGTGCCGCCTTTTCAGGGCGGCACGTGGCAGGCATTCTATGCTGGCGGCGACAACTGTCAACCGGTTGCCCCCGTATTCATACGGTGCCGTGGAAATGGCCAATTGCAGTGCTTAACTAACGGAACATGTGGACGCAGCCCACGCGGACTCTTGCGCCGGAGTCACGCCATATTGTAGCCTTTGAGCTGTCGGGTACGACATCTCGTGCGGCGGTTCGATCCTTAAGAGATCTCAGTGTGCAGCGTACACGTTCGGGCGCGTTTTCCGCGCCCGGCGAGGGCTAAGGGATTCTGCCGGCAGGGATTTTTGACGGATTGGCATCACCGCCCTGCCCATTTATCGGCCGGCGCGACGCGAAGGAAAGAGTGCAATGACGGTATTGACCTGGTCTGACGATCGCGTCGAGCAGTTGAAAAAACTCTGGGAGTCCGGGCTTTCGGCCAGCCAGATCGCGGCGGAACTCGGAAATGTGACGCGCAATGCCGTGATCGGCAAAGTGCACCGGCTCGGCCTCTCCGGCCGCGCCAAGAGCCCGGCCTCGGCAGCGCCGCGTCCGCGCAAAGCGCGGCCCGCCCAGCATATGATGCGGGTCGCCCGTCCGGTCTCGCGCGGCAACACAGCGCTTGCCCATGCGTTCGAAGTCGAGCTGGAGCCCGATCCGGTCGCCTACGACAATGTGGTGCCGATGAGCCAGCGATTGTCGCTGTTGGAATTGAACGAGGCCACCTGCCACTGGCCGATCGGCGATCCCTCGAGCGCGGAATTCTTCTTCTGCGGCGGCAAGGCGCTGCAAAGCCTGCCCTATTGCGCGCATCACTCGCGGATCGCCTATCAGCCGGCCGGCGACCGCCGCCGCCAGCAGCCGAAGCCGGCGCGGTAAG
>DATBYN010000308.1:0-4919 GCA_036513695.1 Bradyrhizobium sp.
ACCCGCTGCACGTCGATCTCGCCGGGGATCTTCACGGAATAATCGTCGGTGTATTCGTGGCCGTGCAGCGGCCGTCCGAGCGGATCGTTCAGATTGCCGTTGCCCTGCTGGCGGCCCATGCGGTTACCCGGGCCGTCGCCCTGTCCGTCGCCCTCGCCCTGCTGCATCGCCTCGGCGAGAGACTGGGCGCCCTTGCGCAGCGCGTCCAGCGCCTTGCCTTGCGAATCCACGGCACCATCGGCGTTACCTTCGCCGAGCTTGCCTCCGGCATCGCCCATCGCGGAGTCCGCCTGGCCGAGCCCGTCTTCATCGCCCTCCTGGTCGCCTTGCTCGCCGCCCTGTTGACCCTGCTGGCCTTGTTCGCCCTGCTCGCCTTTCTGCCCTTGCTGGCCCTTCTGGCCTTGCTGGCCCTTCTGGCCTTTTTGACCGCGCTGGGCCTGCTGGCCCATGCCGCGCTTGGCAAGCTCTTGCTGCAATTTCTGCAGCCGGTCGCGCAGGCTCTGCTGATCCTGCTGCAGATCGCCCATGCTCTGATCGTCGCCCTGCTTGCCGCGCATGTGATCGCGCCGCGAATCCTGGCCCTGCTTATAGGTCTTGTCGCGCAACTGCTGCTGCTTGCGGATCATGTCGCCGAGCTCGTTCAGCGCCTGCTCCATGTCGTTGTCACCGGACTGGCCGGGCTGCGCCATTTGCAGGTTTTCAAGCATTTCCTGCAGCTGTTCGAGCAATTGCTTGGCGGCTTCCTTGTCGCCGGAGCGCGACAGCCGCTCCATGCGCTCGATCATGTTGTTGAGGTCCTGCTGGCGCATCACCTTGGTGTTGGGATCGAGCGGGCGGGCCAGTTGCTGCGGGTTGTTGCGCTGCTGTTCGGCGAGCTGGCGCATGAAATTATCCAGCGCCGCGCGCAGATTCTCGGTGAGCTTCTTGATCTCTTCGTCGCTGGCGCCGCGTTCCAGTGCCTGCTTGAGCGCGTCTTGTGCGGCACGGAGCGCCTTGTCGACGTCGGTGATGTCGCCATCCTCGATGGTGACGGCGAGCGACCACAGGCTGGCGACGACCTCGCGCATCGCATCGTCGGTGCGGGCGGCCTCAAGCTGCCGCGCCACGCTGTAGAGTCCGAGATATTGGCCGGCCTCCGGCGTGAACAGTTCCGGCGCGATCATCAGCGCGTCGAGCGCGGCAAAAACCTGCGCGTTCTGATTGGCATCGAGCGCCAGAATGCGGCGCTGTTCGATCAGCGCGCGTGCCAGGGGTTTTGTAAAGAGACGCTCGGGAAGCCGCAGGTTGAACGGCTCGCTATGGCCCTCATTGCCGGCTTCGTCCTTTGCGGTCAGCGTCAAGGTGACGTCGGCTCCGGCGTAAGGGTCTTCGCTGAGGTCCTTGACGGTTTGGCCGACGCCATTGCGGGTCCGCGCATTCGGAAGCACCAGCGCAAATTGCGGCGGATCGAACAGTGGCCGTGGCGTGGCGGCAGCTTTCGCCGGGTCGGCTGGACGGACCGCGAATTGGGCGTGCGCTTCGGTGACGCCGTAATCATCCTCGATCTTGTAGGACATCTGCAGCGAGCCGCGGGCCTGGCGCTCCGGGTCCTTTGCAAGCGAAATCGTCGGCGGGCGGTCGGGGATAGCGGTGAACTTCCATTGCGGCTGACCGGAGGGTGCGCGGACATGCACCGTGCCGTCGCCGGCGATGGTAAAATGCCGTTCGTTGGTGCCCTTGGGCGCCTCCTGGACCGGGACGGCTTCGGTCACACCGCCGCCAGCCACCACGTCGAGCGTGCCGCCACTCGAGCGCACGATCAGCGTGGAACCGCCCGGCACCGGCAACGGTCCCGTGGAAGGAAGAGCCGCTTCCTTGTTGGCCGCCGACAGAATGATCGGCGGCTTGCCGGTATAGAGCGGCGGCGTCACCCAGGCATCGACCCTGATATTGACCGGCGACAGCACGCCATTCCAGTCGAACGCCGCTACCGTGCGCAGCATGCGCTCGTCGCCGGCGGCGACATAGGCCGCGACCATCATCACGACGACCAGCGCGCGCAGCGCCCAGGGATCATGGATCGCGAGCCGCGGCGACGGGAGGCCCGCGCGAATCCGTTTGATCGAAGCCAACGTGCGCTCGCGCTGTGCCTGCCATAGCACCTGCGCGACCGGATCCGGCGTCGCCAGAGTGTCGGTGAGTGCGGTCGCCGGGCGGTGACGGATGCCGGAACCGCGGTCGAGCCGGCCCAAGGCCTCGTCGCGGGTCGGCCAACGGAACCGCACCAGCGGAAACAAAGCTCCCAGCACCGCCAGCACGAACAGTCCGAGCCCAATGGCGCGCGCAACGAACGGCAGCGCCAGCCACAACCCGGCCCAGGAAACCACCAGGAACAGTCCGATGACCGTCAAAAGCCGCGCCAAATGCGGCCAGCACCGCTCCCACGCGATCGCATATTTTGCCCGCTGCAGGGCCTGCATCAGCTTTAGCCGCGAAACGGTGTCAGGGCTTCGCGCCGGTTCAGACGGATCAGGAGTGGTGCCGCTCAATAAGCTCTCCGGGTTACCGACGAAGTTACCTTAGCACAACGGCAGCAGTGAGGCACGTCCCGCGTTGCACAACCCACACCTGAAATCGCGCATAACACGAAGGCGTGACGGCGGACCGCCAACCCCGTAACCTTACGGGTGAACAACTAAGGCTGTCGCCGGCAACCATCAAGGAAACACCATGGACAAAAAAACGCACGATAAGGGGCTCGAAATCCGCAAAGCGGTGCTCGGCGAGGCCTATGTCGCTAACGCCCTGAAAAACGCCGACGATTTCAACAAGCCGTTCCAGGAACTGGTAACCGAATATTGTTGGGGCGCGGTCTGGGGCCGCGAGGAGCTGCCGCGCAAGACCCGCAGCATGCTCAACCTGGCGATGATCTCGATCTTGAACCGGCCGCACGAATTGCGGGTGCACATCAAGGGCGCGCTTACCAACGGCGTCACCAAGGACGAGATCCGTGAAATCTTCATGCAGGTCGCGATCTATGCCGGCGTGCCCGCGGGCGTCGACAGTTTTAGAATTGCCCGCGAAGTGTTCGCCGAAATCGACAAGGGCTGACGCGCATGGACATCGGATTCATCGGCCTCGGCAAGATGGGCTTTCCCATGGCCCGCCGCCTGATCGAGGCGGGGCATCAACTGGTCGTGTTCGACCAGCGCAAGGAGGCCGTCGACAAACTGCTCGCGATGGGCGCGCAAGGAGCTTCCTCGCCGAAGGACGTCGCCGACCGCACCGAGACCGTGCTGGCGAGCCTGCCGTCGCTGCAGGCCTCGCTCGAGGTTGCGACCGGGGAGAACGGCGTCAGCGAAGGCAAGCGGGTAAAACGCTTCGTCGACCTCTCCACGGTTGGATCGCACATGGCGGCGCGGATTTTCGATTCTTTGGCAAAGCGCAACATCGTGCAGCTCGATAGCCCGGTGAGCGGCGGCGTCGGCGGCGCCGGAAAGGGCACGCTCGCCGTCATGGTGTCGGGTCCGAGAGCGGAGTTCGAGCTGATTAAGCCGGCGCTTGAGGTGATCGGCAGGGTGTTCTTCATCGGCGAAAAGCCCGGCTCGGCGCAGACCATGAAGCTTGCCAACAATCTGTTGTCGGCGACCGCCGTGGTCGCAACCTCCGAAGCCGTGGTGATGGGCGTCAAGTCGGGGCTCGATCCGAGCGTCATGATCGACGTGATCAACGCCGGATCGGGACAAAACACCGCGAGCCGCGACAAGTTTCCGCGCTCGATCCTGCCGCGCAGCTTCGATTTCGGTTTTGCCACCGGATTGATGGTGAAGGATGTGCGGCTCTGCCTCGAAGAGGCAAAGGCGCTGGGGTTATCGATGGAAGTCGCCGAAGCGGTCGGGCGGTTGTGGGAGGTGGTGATTCGCGAAATGGGGCCTGAGTCGGATTTTACCTCGGCGATCAAGACGATCGAAAAAGCCGCGGGCGTGGCGGTGGGCGGCAAAGGCGCGCATGCCGCGAAGTGAAGGGCATCCCCGTCGTCCCGGCCAAGCGAAGCGCGAGCCGGGACCCATAACCACCGATGTATTTGTGGTAGCAACCTGGGGCCACGGCTCAGTCCAACAATCAGCATCGGTGGTTATGGGTCCCCGCGTTCGCGGGGACGACTACTGTTAGAGCCTCACAACCACGGCGCCTGCCGATCCAACGCAATCAGCGCCTCGACCTCGACGCGGGGCCGGACCACGGCGTACTGATCGTCCTTGACCAGGACTTCCGGCACCAGCGCGCGGGTGTTGTAGGTGCCTGATTGCACCGCGCCATAGGCGCCCGCCGTCATGACCGCCAGCAGATCGCCGGCCTTTGGCTCGGGCATGGTGCGTCCGAGCGCCAGATAATCGCCGGTCTCGCACACCGGCCCGACCACGTCGGCGAGGATGGTTGGCGCGCCGGCCGCGGACGCGACGACCGGCAGGATATCGTGGTGTGCCTCGTACAGAGTCGGGCGGATCAAATCGTTCATCGCAGCGTCGATGATGACGAAATTCCTGGCGTCGCCATGCTTCACGTAGATCACGCGCGTCACGAGAATCCCGGCATTGCCGACGATCATCCGGCCCGGCTCGAACATCAGCGTGCAGCCGAGATTGTGCGTGACCCGCTTCACCATCGCGGCATAAACGGAAGGCTCCGGCGGCGCTTCGCGGTCCATGTAATAGGGAATGCCGAGCCCGCCGCCGAAATCGACATGCGAGATGGTGTGGCCGTCGGCGCGCAGCGTCTGGACGAATTCGGCGAGCAGTCTGAAGGCGATCTCGAGCGGCCCGAGATCGGTGATCTGGCTGCCGATATGCACGTCGACGCCGGCGACCTTGATCCCCGGCAGTTTTGCGGCGCGGGCGTAGACCGCGCGCGCACGGGCGAGCGGCACGCCGAACTTGTTC
>DATBYN010000309.1:0-7733 GCA_036513695.1 Bradyrhizobium sp.
GCACCGATCTGTCCCTACATAGCCAGACCAAGCTCAGCGCGATAGCAAGGCAGCTAAATGAAAGACCGCGAAAGACCTTGCTCTATCAGACCCCAGCTGAGAAGTTCGCAGAATGTGTTGCAGCGATCAGTTGAACCCGCCCCCAGAAGCGGCCGTCCGGGCGAGAACGACGCCGCATTGCGGAAGGGCGCAGCATTCCGGGCCACAAACAGCATTCCGACAGGAATCTTTATCCGAGTATTTTGCTGTCGTGAATCGCTCCGCTGACATTCCCTGCTACGAATTAGGACAGATCTCTGTGGTGGAGGAAAACGCCTTAAAGATACTGCTGCCGCAGCGGGTTGACTTTAGCTGGCTGGAGCCGCAGCCGCGTGATCCGACTCGGATTGCTTTCGGCCAGAAGGATATCGCCGTCGGGCGTCCCGGAAATGCCGTGCGCGCCATTGAGAACCGGCCGGCAGCGGCCAAGCCGCTCGCCCTTGGGACCGACCTTCTGCAAGCTCGGCACCATGTCGCTGACATAGGCGCAGCCCTCATCATCGCCCCAGATTGCGACGGGCCGGTAGAACCCGCCCCAGGTTTCGAGGTGCTTGCCCTCGCGGTCGAAGACCTGCACGCGGTTCGAGCTGCGGTCGACCACGACGACACGGCCGTCCGCAAAGGTCCAGATCGCATGCGGCCAGCCGAACTGACCGTCGCCCGACCCGTGGCTGCCCCAGGTTGCGATCAGAGCGCCGGCGGCATCGAAGCGATGGACCCAGCTCGCAGCATAGCCGTCCGAGACATAGATCTCGCCCCAAGCCGAGACATGCACGTCCGTCGGATGGTTGAAGGGCGCAAGCGGTACACCGCGTTGGCCTAACCCGCCGAGCCGTTCGCCCGCCGGCGAGCATATGATCACCTCATGCATGTCGCGGTCGACCGCGAGGATGCGCCCCGTGGCGTCGGCCGTCAGCATGTGGGAATCGGCGATCAGATCGCCGCCCCAACCCCCGAGATAGGCGCCGTCGGGCGCCAGCTCGATCACGCGCGGGTCGTTGGGATGCACCAGCGGATCGTGCCGCAGCATCACGAAGACGTGGCCGCGCGGATCGACGGCGACGTCGGTGACAAAGCCCGTGTTCAGCGGCCAGGAGCCGAAGGGACGCTCGACGCGATAGAGCCTGTCTCCGAGTTCAACGATCAGTTCATGGATGGCCAAGGCTTTTCCTTCAGGCGAGCTTGCCGGCGAAAGGATGCGTTGTTGCCCAGTGCCGGGCAATGTCTAGCCGCCGCGTCACCCACACCCCTTGATGGCCCTGGACATAGTCGAGGAAGCGCGCGAGGCCGGCCGCGCGCGCCGGATGGCCGATCAGGCGCATATGCAAGCCGACCGACATCATCTTCGGCTGCGTTGCGCCTTCCGCGTAGAGCATGTCGAAGGCGTCCTTATGCCACGCGAAATAATCGGCCGACGTCCCAAAGAAGCCGGCGCCGAACTTGCCATCATTGTTGACGAGCGAATAGGGAACGACCAGATGCGGCTTGCCGTCGACGACCTTCCAATAGGGCAATTCGTCGTCATACGCGTCGGAATCATAGAGAAAGCCGCCCTCCTCTACCACGAGCCGGCGCGTGTTCACGCTCGGCCCATAGCGGCAATACCAGCCGAGCGGTCGCTCCCCGACCGTCGCCTTGAGCGAGGCGATCGCCCTGGCGATGTGCTCGCGCTCGTCCTCCTCGCTCAATTCATAATGCTTGATCCAGCGCCAGCCATGGCTGCAGACATCGAAGCCCGAGGCCCTGATCGCCGCTGCGGCCTCGGGATTGCGTTCGATCGCGAGCGCGCAGCCGAACACGGTCAGCGGCAGGCCGCGCTCCTGGAAAAGCCGCATCAGCCTCCAGAAACCGACGCGGCTGCCATAGGCGAACATGCCTTCGCCGGCGAGATCGCGCCCTTTGACGCCTGCCGGCAAGCCGGACGACTCGGTCAAACCGATCTCAGTATACCCTTCGCCATCCTGCACGGAAGGCTCCGAACCCTCCTCGTAATTCATCACGAAGTTGATGGCGACGCGTGCGCCGCCCGGCCACTTGGGGTCGGGCGGGCTCGCCCCGTAGCCGATCAGATCGCGGTCATAGGTCATGGCCAGTCTCCGGGTCTAACACCTGGCGGATCGAGCGAGTTCTCGCGCAAGTAATCGAGAAAGTCTGCCGCGACCGCGACGTCATCGTCATGCACCAAGTCGTTGGTCTGTGACGGCATCGGCCGCTCCTATTCTGCCGCAGCGAGCAATGTGCGGTAGTCGATGGCAAGCTTTTCCGGTGGGGCCTCGATCATCAACCGCTTCTCGATCGCGCTTAAGTGATGGTTCGTGGCGGCGACAGCGCCCGCCACATTGCCTTTCTCGATCATGTCGATCAAGGCTGCACGCCACGGCGTTCGCGATCGATCAGAGCGCTTTCGAGCGACCCTTGATCCGGGAGTGAAAACCAGTTCGCGTCTGCACCACGCGCGTTGTGGTGCGGCGCGATGCGATCGCATCGCGGCGAACCGCCGCTACGCCGGATCCTGCTGGCGACGATGTGGACGCGGCCTTCGCGTGGACCGACGGGCAGAACGTCTGCCTAGAAAATCGTCAATAAATTGCCGCGTGCGAACAAATCTTCAGCAACGACAGGTCGGCTCGCGCCGGCCATCGCCCAAGGCTCTCGAGAATCAATGGCTTATCCGGCTGGCACGCATCGTGCTTCGGTCAATGGTAGCGCAGCATCGTTCTGGCGATCGCTTCAGGTTGGCGTGCCACGCACTGTAAAGTCCATGCGATGATCGCATCCCGCTACCGGCTTGGCGTGCGCGCGCCGAGCCACCACAAAACTTCATATCAGAGGCGGCTTGGGCGCATTGCGCACAAGCATCTCCACACGATCGGAAGCCTCGCCCGCCGCAGAGTTCCACTGCGGCTTCGCCCCATTTCCGATGCAACAACCGTCACAACGGAGGGAGTAATCCATGTGCGATCGAACCGGCTGCATGCACCTGCCGAACTTCCGAACGATGGACTTCAGCCGCCGCAAGGTGCTCAAGGCCACCGCAGCCACCACGCTGACGATGGCCGTCGGCGGCGGCTTGATGGGCGCGGCTAACGCGGCGGCGAGCACCCTCAAGTCCACCCATGGCACCGGCTTCTGCAATCTCAATATCTTCCTGTCTCACGCCTTGCAGACTGCGAAGGATGACGGCGTCGAAATACAATTCATCAACACGCCGACATTTGCCGAACAGGTCACGTTCCTCGGCATCGGTCAGGTCGATGTCGGCCTGATGCCGTACACGAGCTTCATGGCGCTGTTCGACGCCGGCGCTCCGGTCAAGGTCGTCGCTGGTGGCGGCATCGAGGGCTGCGTGATCGTTTCGCAACCCGGACTGGACAGCCCGGAGAAGCTCAAAGGCAAGACGCTCGGCACCTTCCAGCTCGATACGCTAGAGGTCATGCCTTACGACTTCCTCAAGAAGCACGGCGTCAGTTTCAAGGACATCAAGGTCCGTTATATGGGAACCACCCCGGAGGCGGTCGAGGCTTTCAAGGCGGGCGCGCTCGACTGGATCTGCACCATCGAGCCCTATGGCACCGCGCTGCTAAACGACGTCAAGGGCTCGCACAAGCTCACCGACGGCACCGACATCTATGGCAAGGGCTATACCGACTGCGTGCTGGCCTGCCGCTCCGACCTGATCAAGCAGAATCCCGCCGGACTCAAGGCCCTCATCAAAGGCATGATGAAGGCGCAGGCGATGGCCGAAACCAAGCCGGAGGAAACCCTCACGCAATTGGTCGGCGCCTATTACAAGACCTCGATGGAGAACGCCAGAATCGCGATGGGCAAGCAGCCGGCGGTGGTCGACGCGCGCAGCCAGACCCAGTTCATCCTCGACCGCACCGACTCGCTGGTGGAGATGGGTTACATCAAGAAGAAGCCCGGCCGTGACGCGATCGACTGGACCCTGCTCGAACAGGTCATCGCCGAGAACAAGGAGCTCTACGCCAGTCTCAAATACAAGTCGGGATGAGCGGACCGGTGACCGACGTCGCTCACCCACCGGACGGAGTAGCTGGCATGGCCGGCGCCAATGCGTCGCGGCCGCCACGCCGATTGGTGCTGCCGGAGGCGGTCATCCGCGCCGCCCCGCGCATCGGCTGGGCGCTGATGTCGGTCGGCCTGTTCGCCGGGATCTGGGAACTGCTCTGGTTGTGCGGGGTGACGGACCCGAAACTGCTGCCGCCGCCTCACATCTTTCTCGGCAACTTCCCCGAGCAGGCCAAGTTCTTCAATACGGCGCAACGCTGGCAGATCGGCGTCGGCCTCAACACCGGTCCATCCGCCGGCATGGCGCTCGTGATCACCGTGCTGGCGTCGGCGGCGCGGGTGTTCGCGGGATTGCTGATTGCCTCGGTGCTGTCGATCAGCATCGGCGTCGCGGTGCGGTATTTTCTCGTGGTGGAGAAGCTCGCCCTGCCGACCATCACGCTGCTGTCGCCGGTGTCGCCGATCGCTTGGCTTCCGGTCGCGATTTTCGTGTTCGGCATCGGCAACGCGCCGGCCATCTTCATGGTCGTGGTTGCGCTGTTCTTCCACATGGTGCTGGCCACCGTCAGCCAGATCGACGGCGTCAATCGCAACCTGATCAATGTCGCCCGCACCATGGGGGCGTCGAAATGGCAGATCTACAGCCGGGTCATCGTGCCGGCGATCCTGCCGGGCCTGCTGATGGTTCTCCGTCTCAATATGTTCGGTGCCTGGATGGTGGTGCTGGTCGCTGAATCCACGGGCGTCGGATATGGCCTCGGGCAGGTGATCATGCTGGCGCGCAACACCTTCAATCCCTCGCTGGTGTTCTTCACCATCGCGCTCATCGGCGTGCTCGGTTTCTGCTCCGACTGGCTGATGCGGCTGCTGCAACGAAAGATCCTGTATTGGATGCCCGAGACGACGGGGGTGCTGCGTGGTCTCTAAACCGTTCAAGCCGATCTCATCCCAGGACGCCGTGGTCTGCCGCAACGTCAGCAAGGTGTGGGCGGAAGGCACCAAGCGGGCGCATGTCGCATTGCGCGACGTCGACCTCGACGTGACGCCCGGGGAGTTCATCGTGCTGCTGGGTCCCTCCGGCTGCGGCAAGAGCACTCTGCTCTATCTGATCGCCGGCCTGGAACGGGAATCTGGCGGCGAGGTCTGGTCGTTCGGGGATCGCGTCGCCGGTCCGTCGCCCGAGCGCAGCCTGATTTTCCAGGAAACCTCGCTGTTTCCATGGCTCACCGTGGGGCAGAATGCGAGCTTCGGCCTCTCTATCCGCGGCGAAAGCGCCGGGGCCCGCAGGACCGCGGCGCGCGAGGTGCTCGCCCGCGTCGGCCTGACCGAAGCGATCGACAAGCGGCCCGACGAACTGTCCGGCGGCATGCGCCAGCGCGTGGCCGTCGCACGCGCGCTGGCGATGCGGCCCAAGGTGCTCCTGATGGATGAGCCGTTTGCGGCGCTCGACGTGCAGACGCGGGCCAAGATGCAGGATTTCCTGCTCGACGTCTGGCGCGACAGCGGCGCGTCGGTTCTGTTCGTCACCCATCACATCGATGAGGCCGTGGCGCTCGCAGATCGGATCGTGGTGTTCACGTCACGTCCCGGCCGCATCAAGACGATCGTGCCGGTCGATATTCCCCGCCCGCGGGATCCGTTTTCCCCCGAAGCCGAACTGCTACGCCGGCAACTGACCGAGCTGATGCGCGACGAGGTCGATCGCGCCTTCGCCGAGCAGGAAGCGGTTGCCGCCACCGCCTGAGCAAGACGACCTGACCAAGTCCCACCCCGCACGTCGTCCGCGCCAAATCCGGAGCACCGCCATGTCCACATCCCTCATTCGCAGCCGTGCCATCATCGCCCAGGCGCTGGATCGCCAGACTTGGCAACAGGTCGACGACGGCGCCGTGCTGCAGGAGGACGGCGTCATCGCCGCCGTCGGCACCTACGCGGACCTGCGCAAGCGCTATCCGAACACGGCCGTGATCGGCAGCGGCAACGAGATCATGCTGCCGGGCTTCGTCAACGGTCACCATCACGTCGGACTGACCCCGGTGCAGCTCGGCTCGCCCGACATGCCGCTGGAATTGTGGTTCATCACCCGCATGGTGACGCGCAATCTCAACATCTATCTCGACACGCTCTATTCGGCGTTCGAGATGATCGCGTCCGGCATCACCACGGTGCAGCACATCCACGGCTGGATGCCGGGCACGCTCAGTGAGGTGGAAGCCAAGGCCGAACAGGTCGTCCGCGCCTACGAGGATATCGGCATGCGGGTGTCCTACTGCTACGCGGTGCGCGACCAGAACCGGCTAGTCTATCAGGCCGACGATGCGTTTGTCGCGAGCCTGCCGAAGGAGCTGCAGGGCCCGATGAAGCGCTGGTTCGAGCGTTTCAAGCTCGGTCTCGACGACGCGATGGGCATGTTCGAATCGATGTACGCCCGCCACAATAAAAAGCCGAGGGTGAAGATCCAGCTTGCGCCCGCGAACCTGCACTGGTGCTCCGACAAGGCGCTGACCGTGCTGTCGCAGACCTCGAAGAAATACCAGGTGCCGATGCACATGCACCTGCTCGAGACCTCGATGCAGAAGGAATATGCCTGGTCGCGCGGCGGCTGCACCGCGGTCGAATACATCGACCGCTTCGATATGCTCGGCCCGCACATGACGCTGGGCCACGGCGTCTGGCTCAGCGAAAAGGACATCGCGCGCATGGCGGAGGCCGGCGCGTGTGTGTGTCACAACTGCTCCTCCAATTTCCGGCTTCGCTCCGGCATCGCGGCGCTTAACCACTTCGAGGCCAAAGGGATCAACACCGCGATCGGTCTCGACGAAGCCGGCATTAACGACGACCGCGACATGCTGCAGGAGATGCGGCTGGTGCTGCGCGCCCATCGTGTGCCCGGCATCGGCGACGAGGTTCCCACCATGGCGCAGGTGTTCCGGATGGCGAGCATCGGCGGCGCGAGGACCACCGGATTTGGTGAACAGATCGGGACGATCGCGGAAGGCAAAGCCGCCGATCTCTCCCTAATCGACTGGAAGCAGATTTCCTATCCGTATCTCGATGAGGAGATGCCGATGCTCGACGCGGTGATTCAGCGCGCCAAGACCGACGGCGTGCGCACCGTCATGTGCAACGGCGAAGTGATCTACGACAATGGCCGCTTCACGCGGGTCGATCGCGAGAACGCGCTCAAGACACTGCATGACGAACTGCAGCATGCGCTGAGCGATGATGAGGTCGAACGGCGCAATCTCTCCAAGGCGCTGCTGCCGCATGTGAAGAAGTTCTACACCGGCTATGTCGATCCCGCGAAACACGAGCCGTTCTACCGGCAGAGCTCGCGAATCTGACGCGGGAATCAACAGGCGTTTGCCCAAGCTGCCATGGCATCCACGTCTTGAGGACGTTTCAGGAGGCTACTCAGATCCAACATCTACACCTCAACGGCCGCTTTGCGCTAGAAGCGGCCCCCTCGCGGACCAAACCGCCCCCAAGCTCGGTTAACCGGGCCTTTGTCTGGATTGACCTGAAGGTCCGATCCGTTGATCGCGGCAAACACGCAGGCTAAACGCGCGAACTTTGTTGTTTTCCCCGCACGCTACGACAGGCGAACGAGATGGCCCCCAACCTTGCGCAGCCATCGCCCATTGGTTGGCGGCTTGGGCCGCGCG
>DATBYN010000310.1:0-2792 GCA_036513695.1 Bradyrhizobium sp.
AGCGGGGATCTTCACCTCGATCGTCGCGGTCTGGTACGAGCGCTGGGACGCCAAGCTGTCGGCATCGCTGATTTCGGATGTGCGCAAGCACCTGTTCGAACGCGTCCAGAATTTGCCGGCAGCCTATTTCGCGCGCACCAAACGCGGCGAGATCTTGTCGCGCTTTTCCGTCGACCTTGCGGCCTTCGAAGGATCGATCAAGGGATTTGCCAACTCCGCCGCACTTCCGTTCCTGGAATTGATCGCCGGCATCATCCTGATGCTGTTCTTGAACTGGCAGCTTGCCGCGGTGTCGCTGCTGGTGTTCCCGATCACGCTGATCGGCCCGCGCATCCTGACGCCGAAGGCGGTGCAGGCCAATTACGAACAAAAACTCAATGAATCCGCGCTGCTCGGCATGGTGCAGGAAAATGTCGCAGCCCAAGCGGTGATCAAGGCGTTCAGCTTGCAGCGCCGGACGCTTGGCTGGTTCACCATGCGCAACGACGAGGCGCGCCGCAGGATCGCGTCCGCGGCGTTTCTGTCGACCATGGTGGAGCGCACCGTCACGATCTCGGTATTGCTGTTGCACCTCGTGGTGCTTGCGATCGGCGCTTATCTTGCGACCAAGGGCCAGATCACCATCGGAACCTTCGTCACCTTCGAAAGCGCGTTCTGGGAGGTGTCCTACAACATCGCCCATATCATGCATTTCATCCCGGTCTCGATCCAGTCGGCGGCCGCCGTGCGCCACATCCAGGAACTATTGGATGAGCCGACCCGCGAATCTGACGATCGTCCCGGCGCGCCCGACCTGCCGCGCATCACCAACGACATCACCTTCGACCATGTCACCTTCCAGTACGAGGGCAGCCAGACGCCGGTTCTCGATAACCTCAGCCTCAAGCTCAATGTCGGCAAGAGCATCGCCGTCGTCGGCCCGAGCGGCTCCGGCAAGAGCACGCTGCTCAATCTGATCCTTCGCCTCTACGTGGCCGATGAAGGGCGCGTCACCATCGACGGCGTCGATATCAGGAGGGTGACCCGCGAATCGCTGCGCGCCAGCATGGCGGTGGTGTTCCAGGAAAACATGCTGTTCAACATGTCGATCCGGGAAAACATCCGGCTCGGCAAGGAGGGGGCTACCGACGAAGAGGTCGTTGCGGCGGCGCGCAAGGCCGAAATCCATCGCTACATCATGAGCCTGCCGCAGAAATACGACACTCTCGTGGGCGAGCGCGGCGACACTCTGTCCGGCGGACAGCGCCAGCGCATCGCGATTGCACGCGCCATCGTCCGCGATCCCTCGATCCTGTTGCTCGATGAGGCCACCTCGGCGCTCGACCAGACCACGGAAGCCGCGATCAACAAGACACTCCTAAAACTCGCCAAGGGCCGCACCATGATCTTCTCGACTCACCGCCTGACGTCGGTGGTCGAGATGGACGAGATCATCGTGATATCGGGCGGCAAGGCGATCGAACGTGGCTCGCATGCCAAATTGCTCGCGGCGGGCGGCGTGTATCGAAAGCTCTGGGACGACCAAAGCCACACGCCGCATCAGGAAGCCGATCAGGCCGACGATGACGATGACGATGATGACGACGAGGAATGAGCGCGAAATCCTGGTTCCTTGCGCGGGGAGAGACAAATAAGCCTTTAATTTCAAGGTTTGCCTTGCAAGGCATGCGGGCGGGATCGTTTCCATAATATCCGGATAAAAATAGAAGTGGATTGCGATGCTGTTCGCAACAAGCCGCTTTCAATGACCCTCCCGAATTCCCGCGGCGCGTGCCGAATCCGTAGGCGGGAGAGGCGCTTCCGCCCTTGTCGTTTCGCCTTGACTTGACTATCTACCGCCGATACAACCCGCGCACTTAACGACAGGCGGTGAGCGACGCCAGAGTCGGAACGGACCACCCTTTCAAATCCCTCGCGTCGTTTTTCGGGGATTTGAGACGGGCACCAACCTCGACGAATGCCGCTCAAACGCTGTCGATTATAGCTAGGCACTGCCAGGACGATCTTGGTTCTCTTGAGCAAGTTCTCTTGAGATTGATTTCGGATGCATGACCTCGGTAGCCGGCTGACCAGCTCACGCTGATTGGCCTGACACTCGCGGTCCTCTGTGGCGTCGAAGCGCTTTCCGCTCAGCAATGAGCGGTTGGCGCGATTTCGCTTTGCGCGGGTCTTTTCGCGTGATGCGGCCGGATGGGACCGGGTGTCCCGAATGAATTTGCGGAACTGATTTTCCGGTTCCGCACGAAATTAAAGGGTGAAGGCTGACATGCCGACGATCAACCAGCTGATCGCAGCTCCGCGGACGGTACAGAAGTCGCGCAAGAAGGTGCCGGCGCTGCAACAGTCGCCGCAGAAGCGCGGCGTTTGTACGCGCGTCTACACCACGACCCCGAAGAAGCCGAACTCGGCGCTTCGTAAGGTCGCCAAGGTGCGCCTGACCAACGGCTTCGAGGTGATCGGCTACATCCCGGGTGAGGGCCATAACCTTCAGGAGCACTCGGTGGTCATGATCCGCGGCGGCCGCGTCAAGGATCTGCCCGGCGTGCGCTACCACATTCTCCGCGGCGTCTTGGATACCCAGGGCGTCAAGAACCGTAAGCAGCGCCGTTCGAAGTACGGCGCCAAGCGTCCGAAATAATCGGGAACAGAACAGATGTCTCGCCGCCATTCTGCTGAAAAGCGCGAAGTGCTTCCGGATCCCAAGTTCGGAAACATCATCATTACGAAATTCATGAACTCGGTGATGTACGCCGGGAAGAAGTCGGTCGCCGAAGGCATCGTCTACGGCGCGC
>DATBYN010000311.1:0-4520 GCA_036513695.1 Bradyrhizobium sp.
TCTTTTCGCTCGGCCTCGACCAGATCGCGGCCAGGCTGCAGGCGCAGGGCATCAATGCCACCGTAGCCAACTACCTCTTATGGTCGTCGCTCGCGGACGAAGCCGCCGCCGAATACAGGAGCGGGCGGACCAAGACGATCATTTTGGTCGGACACTCCTCCGGCGCGACGGCGCTGCCCGACATGGTGGCGCGGCTGGATCGCCTTGGCGCGCCGGTCAAGCTCGCGATCGGCCTTGATTCGGTGTTCCGCACCAGTCTGAGCGGACGCGTCGGGCGCTATATCAACTTCTATGTGGCCAATGGCAACGGCGAACCCGTCGCAAGGACCAGGCAGCTCCATGGCGATCTAGAGAATGTCGACGTGAGCAGAATGGGTATGGGGCATCTCACGATCGACAAGGCCGAGGTCATGCAGCAGAAGGTGATCAGCGCCATCGACGCGGTGGCCTTTAGCCGCCCGGGTCCTGCGGCTCCACAGAAGCAAGCGAGCGCTCCGGCGTCGGCAAGCCGATAAATTCACCCGATAAATTGGCCCGATAAATTTCGCGTCCCGCGGTTTCCCGAAGCGCGCCTCAAATCCTGCCCATTCGTCAGTCACAGAGCACCTGCCTGCCGCGCCCGCGGCGGATTCGCTCTGTGGGATTGATCGACGAGCGTCTAGGATAATCCACGTACCTGCAGGTCGAAGGTACAAGCAGGAAGTACATGATCCATCCGGCGCAAGTCGCAACCGTCGTGATCGCGGCGATGCTGTTTACCGCTGCCGTCGATGCCGGCCTCGATCCGGCCGCCGCCGGAGCAATCCCGGCGCCGGGCGAGGCGGCCGCCGCAGCGCCGAAATCGGCAGCCGCCGCCACAGGCGCCAAGAGCCATGCACGGGCTGTCACTGCAGCTGCCACCGCCGCGGCGCCGCCTACGCCCGCCGATCAGCCTGCGGCGACAGCGCCGCCGCGCGGGCGCATCTATCTGTTCCGTGGCGCGCTGGGCCCGATCTTCTCGCGCGGGATGGACAGTCTGACCGAAAAGCTCGAGCAGGCCGGCTTTACCGCGAGCGTCAATGAGTTCACGATTTGCCGCCTGATCGCCGCCAAGGCTGTTCGCGAGTATCGCGAGGATCCCGAGCCGATCATCCTGATCGGTCACTCGATGGGCGGCTTGTGCACGATAATATTCTCGGAAATCTTGCAGAAAGAGAACATCCCGGTCAGCCTGGATGTTGCCATCGATCCAGCTCACGTCACCCCGACCGTGCCGCTCAACGTCGAACGCTTCTTTAACATCTTCCTGTCGGAGACCGTCCTGGGTGGCGGCGATGTCAAGCCGTCGCCGGGCTATCAGGGCCACTACGCGAGCTACGATCTCTCGCTGCATGATGAGGTGACCCACATCAACATCGAAAAGATGGAGCAGGTCCACGCGCAATTGATCACCAAGATTGCGCAGCTCGCGACGACGCCGGCGAAGGGCGGAGGCGAGACGGTGCCGCTTCGCTATGTCGTCCCCGCCAATGCCGAGATCGAGCTGTGGGACAGCGGCATGCCGGTCGTCACCCGTCCGGGCGATACGCTGCAGTCGATCGCTGCCTCTTACCACGTGCCGCTGTGGTCGCTCACCCAGATGAACAAAGGGCCGGACAACACGCCGCTGGTGCCGGGCCAGCGCGTCGTCGTTCCGCGCCATCTGGTGCCGCTCGCCGAGGTGTCAGCACACGCGGCGGCGCCGGCGCCGAAGCGGTGACAGTCTTCCTTCCCCCTCTCCCGCTTGCGGGGGAGGGAGCGATAGACCGTGTGATGGGTTGAGTGCTCTCGCTACCGCGGCGGCAGGAACGGAATCAGCATCGGGACGCGCCGGCAGTAAGGCCCGTAGGCGTCCGCGCCGAGCTCGTGGGTGAGGAAGCCTTCCTCCATCCGGGCCTTGAAGGCCATGCCAAGCGAAATCAATATTGCGCCGACCATCGCGCTGACCGTTCCGACCGCGATACCCGTCACCAGGATCGCACCGATCAGCCCGGTATAGATCGGGTGGCGCACCAGCCCGTAGGGACCGGTGTCAATGACCCGATGACCTTCCTTGCGCGTGATCGAGTTCGACCAAAAGCGCCCGAGATGAATGCGGGCCCACCAGGTGAAGGAAATGCCCGCCAGCGTCAGGGCCGCGAACAGGTAGATGCCGGCATTGCTGAAATGCCAGAGCGGCTTCTCGCCCAGCACCTCCGAGGTCCAGGGCAAAAATAGAATACCGCCTACAATAATCGGAATGCTGTAGACCCGCGCTTCCCAGGACACAGCCTGTTTTTCGGTCCGGCCGGACCAGAACGACGCCACGACCCAGCTGATGATCCACGCAAGCCAAATGAGCGCCAGCAACTGGGTGGGCCAGGTGGCAGTCCACCCACTCCAAATGAATGCGAAGAATTGACTGGGATCGTGAAGCACGTTGCCAACAATATTACGTAATGGGATCAAAGGCTATACGGACGTCTCGGGAGAGACGGTCGAATAGGCGGGCGCCGGCCGCGGGAGGGGTTCATGATGGCCTTTGGCGCCAAGAAGGCAGGCAATGGTCTCGCGCAGCACGGGCTCGACCGGCCGGGGTGAATAGCCGAGTTCACGTTGCGCTTTTTCGATCGATAATGCGGTTGCCCGCAACGCGATGCGGACACCCTCTGCGGTACCCGAGGGAGGCCGGCGCGTCAAATGGTCGGCGACAAATTCAAGCACGGAGGCGGCGATTTCGGCAAGGCGGCCTGGAACCGGAATCAGCGGGCGGCGGCGGCCGCCGATATCAGCTACCAGCCCGAGAACCTTCTTCAGTGGAACAGGGTCTCCGCCGAGAATGTAGCGATGTCCGATCTGCCCACGCTCCATGGCGAGGATCAAGCCGTCTGCGACATCGCGCACGTCGACCAGATTCAAGATAAAATCGAGATAGAGTTGAAGGCCGCCGCCCAGAAAGTGCCGCAGCATCGCCGTCGGCGGCGTGAGATTGTGGTCGGAAGGGCCGATCGGCATCGTCGGACAGCCAATCACCACCGGGAAACCGGACGCCGCAGCCTGCATGGCGAGCCGGTCCGCCAGCATCTTCGAATGCGTATACGGACCCGGCATGCCGTCGGCCGGCAGCAAGGCATCATCGGCGACCGCCTCGCGCGAGGGTGAAGAACGGAACAGAATAGATTCGGTCGAACAGTGCAGGAACCGCGCAACGCCACGCTTGCGCGCAGCCGCAATGACCACCTCGGTGCCGCCGTAATTGACGGCATGGAAGTCGCTCTTCCGCGGCATCCACATGCCGGGCAGGCCGGCCAGGTGATAAACCTGATCGACGCCGTCCAGCGCATCATCGACGAGGTCCCGATCCAGCACGGAACCTCTGACATATTCCGCGTCCGGAACAGCGCGGTGCGGCGGCGCGCGATCGAGGTTACGCACTTCGTGACCTTGCGCGACCAGCGCCGAAACCAGGTGCTGTCCGATGAAGCCGCTGCCGCCGGTGACGAGGACCCGTGTCATGCGCGTGGGTGCGACCCGCCCTCGGAATAGAGCGATGAATTGCGGGCGATTGTTTGCGGAACTTGCGCGATAACCGCGGCAAGATCGTTCCGAAAGCCAAGTGCTATGAAGAGCTTTGCCATCACAAACATCGGTCCGAGCAGCAGATGGGCGGGATTGTCCACCAACGCCGGTTGTCGCTGTTCAAATACCCGATGACCTACGATTTGCGATGTGATCCCGATCACTATCAAGACGGCGGTGATCGACCACATCGCGGCTGCCGTTGCATGAGCGACGATGATCGCGGCAACTGAGAGCAACACGATCGCGGCGCCAACGATCGCCGTTCCGAGCGCCGCATCGAGCAGGAACCAATAGGTCAGCACCGGCAAAACCGCGATGGTCGCCACGGTCACCGGCACGCCCAACGCCGGGATGGCCCATGAACTGAGGCCTAGAGAACCGAGTGGTAGAGAACTGAGGGGGAGGATCGCGCCCAGGAACAACACCACGATGCCTAATACGTGCATCGCGCAATTCCAGGGATCGCGGTGATACTCCACGTAATCGGCAAGCTGCCGCCGAAAATAGGAATTCATGCAGCGCTCTCTACCGCGCCAGCGGCCAGGAACGCCTCGCAAGCGAACGCCTCGCAAGCGAACGCCTCAGGACAGATTGCAGCAACGATCACGCGCCCCCGCTTCATCAAGCTAGCCCCCGTCCCACATGCGGTGGTACTTAAACTGGGGATTCGGCCCAAGTCAAAGGCAGTGAAAAGAGCCGCCGTGATGTCTCAAATTGCGCACCGGATGGTGCAGGACGCCGCCAGCCCGTGGAAATCATAGGGAAATTCACCCGGCCCCTGGGCGACCGAGCAGCGTCATGAAGCAAGCCCGCGGAGCGGCGGCAGGTTGCGACAGATTTTTCGCGCTGGTGTTGCCGTTGGGCCTCATCTCTGTTGTCAGCGCCGCTCCGGCGATCGCTTCGGGATGCTCATTCGAAGCGCAGGGCGAAGGCCGCGTCGC
>DATBYN010000312.1:0-3031 GCA_036513695.1 Bradyrhizobium sp.
TGTGCGGCGAGATCCTCCTTCGACGCAAAATGGCCATAGAAACCGCCGTGGGTCAGGCCGGCTGCCTGCATGATATCGGCGACGCCGATGCCGTCGAATCCCTTCTCGCGAAACAGCCTGCCCGCGGCGCCGACGATGCGCTGGCGATTCAGCGCCACCTGCTCCCGGCTCACCTTCATGTGAACGCTCCAAATCCTGCTGTCATTGACAGTGTATATGATCATCGCCATGACTACGCAATGATGATGATGATCATGAATGCGTATTTTGACGACCGATGACTCCACGACACCAGAAGGAGAGCGGGTGATGAAGACCACTGGATCGGCCGCCTGGCAGGGCGGCATCAAGGACGGCAAGGGCGCGATCTCGACCAAGAGCGGCGCGCTGAAAGATTATCCCTATGGCTTCGCGAGCCGCTTCGAGGGCAAGCCGGGCTCTAACCCCGAAGAATTGATCGGCGCCGCGCACGCCGCCTGCTTCACCATGGCGTTGTCGCTGATCCTTGGCGAGGCCAAGCTCACCGCCGAGCATATGGAGACGAAGGCCGACGTCACACTCGAGAAGCAGGGCGACGGTTTTGCCATCACTTCGGTGCATCTTGCGCTGAACGCTAAGATCCCCGGCGCTGACAACGCCAAATTCCAGGAACTGGCGGGCATGGCAAAGGCTGGATGTCCGGTGTCGAAATTGCTCAACACCAAAATCACGCTGGACGCGACGCTGCAGAGCTAACCAACGTCGTCATTCCGGGCCTGTCGCCTCAGGTCGGCAATTGCCGACCGAAGGCGCATCCCGGAATGACAGCGAAAAAGCCTCACATCTCCGCATCGCCGTCGGGGCCGACGGAAGCGATGCGCAGCATGTTGGTGGTGCCGGGCGCGCGGAGCGGCACGCCGGCGACGATGATGACGCGCTGGCCGGCCCGCGCAAAACCGTCACGAAAGGCAATGCTGCCGGCACGGCTCACCATGTCGTCCAGATCTTTTGCGTCTTCCGCGACCACGCAGTGCACGCCCCAGACTGCGGACAATTTGCGCCCGGTCGAGAGGTTTGGCGTGATCGCGACCACCGGCGGTTTGGGCCGTTCGCGCGCCACCCGCAGCGCAGTCGATCCGGAACTGGTCCAGCAGATGATTGCGGACAGGTCCAGCGTCTCGGCAATCTGCCGCGCGGCGTCGGCGATGGCGTCGCCGACGGTCGGCTCCGGTTCGGCGCGCTGCGCGTTGAGCACGCCGCGATAGGTCGGGTCACGCTCCACTTCCTCGCCGATGCGGTTCATGGTCGAGACCGCTTCGACCGGAAACTTGCCGGCCGCGGATTCCGCCGACAGCATGATGGCGTCGGCGCCTTCATACACGGCGGTTGCGACGTCGGAGACCTCGGCGCGGGTCGGCACCGGCGACTGGATCATCGATTCCAGCATTTGGGTGGCGACCACCACGGGCTTGCCGGCGCGCCGTGCCAGCCGCGTCATCTGCTTCTGCAGGCTCGGCACCCGTTCCAGTGGCAGTTCGACGCCGAGATCGCCGCGCGCCACCATCAAGGCGTCGGACGCCTCCAGGATTTCAGGGAGCCGATCGATCGCCTGCGGCTTTTCAATCTTGGACATCACCGCAGCGCGGCCACGGATCATCTTCTTGGCCTCGACGACATCCTCGGCGCGCTGCACGAAGGAGAGCGCGACCCAGTCGATGCCGGTCACCAGCGCTGCTTCGAGGTCGGCGCGGTCCTTCGGCGTCATGGCGGACACCGGCAGATCGGTGTCGGGCAGGCTGACGCCCTTGCGGTCCGACATTTTTCCGCCGATCACGACGCGGGTAACGGCGCGATCGGGCGACGCCTCCTCGACGATCAAGCGCACCTTGCCGTCGTCGAGCAACAGCGCATGCCCCGGCTTCAGCGCGGCGAGAATTTCCGGATGCGGAAGCTGGACGCGGGTCTTGTCGCCCGGCGTCTTGTCGGAATCGAGCACAAAACTGTCGCCATTGTGGAGTTGGACGGCGCCTTCGGTGAAGGCACCCAGCCGGAGTTTCGGGCCTTGAAGATCGACCAGGATGCCGATCGGCCGGCCATAGCTAGACTCGACATTGCGGATGGTCTTGACCAGCTCGCGCATCTTGTCGTGCGAGGTATGGCTCATATTGATGCGGAATACGTCGGCGCCGGCCTCGAACAGGCGGCGGATCATCGCGCTGTCGGAAGAAGCAGGTCCAAGCGTTGCAAGGATCTTGATGCGGCGAAGGCGTCTCATGGCTTAGCTCCGGGCGCTGCGGCTGGCGGTTGACCAGACGCGCCCGGAGCCGTCCCGCCCGGCGAGTTGGGCAGGCCGGGCGCCGCGCCCGGCGAATTGGAGAGGCCCGGCAAGTTTCCGGGCCCGCCCGGACCGACCGGTCCCGGGATACCCGGCACCCGCTGCTGCGCAGGCTGTTCGTTGGATTCGGTCAATTGTACCGTCCAGGCGCGCTGCTCGCCGGTATCGACCTCGAAGAAGCCGGTGCGGTCGAAACCGCGCGCCAGGCAATTCTCGGTGCCTTTGATGGTGAATTCCTTGTCGCGCGAGCACATGAAGGCCTGTCCCGACCACTCACCGCCGCGGTCGTAATCGAGTGCATAGATGTAATAATAGCGGGCGACCAGCGTGCCGCGCAGCAGCGTCTCGCAGCTCCGCGAGGACACGTTCCACCAGCCCTCGGTGGTCCAGCCCTCGGCGTCCTTATAGCCGAGAGCGATGCCGACGCGACTTGCAGTGTTGTTGCAGAGGCGAAAATCGGCGGCCGCCGAACTGCTCCCCAGGCACAGCCAGGCAAACGCCAGCGCCGGTATCAAACCGGCGGTGAGCGAATAGCGGAAACGGTTGCGGCGATGGGAATCTTTGGGGATCATTCAGCGAAGCTATATCAATTGGTTGACGATTTCGCGTGAGCGGGCCGCGACTGTCAACGGGCAAACGGGCATTTTAAGGCATCAGCCGGCCAAATCCCGCCTGTTCGCGCGCTATTTGCGCTGCGATATGGCAAATTCTGTGACA
>DATBYN010000313.1:0-6379 GCA_036513695.1 Bradyrhizobium sp.
GCGCGCGGCCCGGAAGTAATTTGAACTTCGTCGATGGGCCGCTAAGGAGAATATCTCCGCCCAAACTGCCGGAATTTTAGATTCATGTTCTTTCGAATCCCGGCCACCACCAGAGGTGGAGCTGCGGTGCTAAGGCTCTGACAACACAGCCCCCGGTCTCCGCATGTCTGACATGCGGCGTGAGTGCTTGCCGCGTGGCGCTAACGCGGACCATAATGTTTAGACGCTGAGCGGTCGCGTTGCGCATTTGTCCCCCTCCTCCAGTGGCGCGACAGCTCAGTAATCCCTCTTGGAAGGTGATTGTGTCGGCCTCACGTGGCCAATACCTTAAGCCGGGCTCGTTCGAGCCCGGCTTTTTTTCGCGCGGGCCTCTCGCGAGCAAACCGCCCTCATTGCTACGCGCGGTCGGCGACACAGCGATCCCCACCACATCTGATCGCATTTCGCTTCGGCAGCTTCATGCATGCGGCTGCACCTATTCCAGCCGTTGACAGTTTTGGTGCCGCGCCTCATCATCCGCTCATGATCACGAATTCGTGCACTGCAGCGCTGTCGAAAAAAGCTCCCCTTCCGGGGACCGCAGATCGACGCGCGCGATAGACCTCTCGCCCTCAACCGATCCGCAAAACCCCGCCGTCTGGACGGGGTTTTTTATTGTCCCGTCTCCGGCGCAACTGCTTCAGGAGATGGACCCATGATAGACTTTCAAACTTCCGACCTTCGATCTTTATTGCACGGCCTCTGGCTGCCTCTGATAACGCCATTTCGAGACAACAGGCTCGATGAGGCGTCGCTGCGGCGGCTGGTCCGGCACTACACCACCCTCCCCGTCGATGGCTTGATCCTTGCCGCCACCACCGGCGAAGGCCTCACACTCACGCCGAAGGAAACCCAACGACTGGTGTTCGCGGTCCGGGACGAACTTGGGACGAGAGAGCTTCCGGTTTGCCTTGGCCTGTCCGGTAGCGACACCGCCGCGCTATCGGAGACGCTGGAGACAAATGCGGCGTGGCCGATCGACGGTTATCTGATTTCCTGCCCGTATTATTCGCGGCCATCGCAGCGCGGCCTGGAGCTTCACTTCAGCGCGCTCGCGGATCGCGCCGCGCATCCGGTTGCGCTCTACAACATTCCCTACCGGACCGGCGTCAATCTCGGCAACGACGCGATGCTGCGACTGGCCACGCATCCGAACATAGTCGGACTGAAGGACTGTTGCGCGGACCGCAATCAATCGCTCGATCTGTTGCGCCGGCGTCCGGAAGGTTTCGCCGTTCTAACCGGCGAGGATGCTCATTATCATGAGGCGCTGAGCGATGGCGCCGATGGCGGCATTTTGGCCTCGGCGCATTTCGAGACCGAAACGTTTGCGAAGGTCCACCGGCTGATGGTGGCTGGCGAACGCGACACGGCGCTGGCTTGCTGGCAATCGGTCGCCGATCTCACGCGATTATTGTTCGCAGAGCCGAGCCCGGCGCCGATCAAGTATGGGCTGTGGCGCTCCGGCTTGATCGAGAGCCCGGAGGTAAGGCTGCCGATGACGGAGGTTAGCAAGGAGTTGGCGGCGCGGATCGATCGCGAGATCGAGCGGCGCTCGCTCCGTTCGCCTCTCCCCGCTGGCGGGGCGAGCATAGGCCGCCTTTAGCGGCCGTTCTTAGAAGAGAACGCCGAAGCAGAGCTTCGGCTATGCACGAAGTGAGAAACCCCGCCGTCAGAAGATGTCAATTTCGTTGCGCGGTCCAGTAGCCCGCGCATCGCGCGCTTCCTGCGTAGCCGCTCCATGTCCCGCGACCAGAGGTGCCGAAGAGTCTGCCTGAGCCCGAGGCGTATTTGTCTTGAACGGTCACCGAAGCGCGAACCGCGCCGGACCTTGCGACGTAGCCTCTGAACCTCACGAGGTTAGGTTCCGTCACAACTCCGTTGGAAATGTTGACAGTGAAGTTGTAGGCAGGATCGCATGCGCCGCGTTGCGTCACGAAGGCGAGGTCCCAGGAACCATCGTAGGCCGATCGCGCGTGCGCGGTACTCGCAAGAGCAACAAAAAAGCATGTTGCCGTTGCGAAAAGCGAAAGCTTTTTCATGTTGATTTCTCCGAAGCAAGCTAGCGGCGTTTGGGTTGGCTATGGAAATGGTGAAGCGATCGGTCCGCCAAAAGAAACCATTTCCTCACATCGTATCAACGACGCGCGAGTTCGGAGGGTCGCACGATCACGAGTTCGGCAATTTGGTCCGTACCGGAAGTGAGCGGTGAGTTGGCCAAGCGGATCGATCTGGAGATCGAGCGACGCTCGCGCCTCTCCCCGCGAAACAGCGGGGAGAGGGAGAAGGCGATCACCGCCCTTCTAATCCAATTTCGTCCTTGCCAGCCGCAGCGCGTTGCCGATCACGCTGACCGAGGACAGCGCCATCGCGGCGGCGCCGACCATTGGTGACAGCAAAATGCCGAACACCGGATAGAGCACGCCGGCGGCGATCGGCACGCCGGCGGAATTGTACAGGAATGCAAACGCCAGATTCTGGCGAATGTTGCGCATGGTCGCGACCGACAATCGCCGCGCCCGCACCAGACCCATCAAATCGCCGGTCAGAAGCGTGACGCCGGCGCTCTCGATCGCCACGTCCGTGCCGCCGCCCATGGCAACCCCGACATCGGCCGCCGCCAAAGCCGGCGCGTCATTGACGCCGTCGCCGACCATGGCGACGCGGCGGCCCTGCTGGCGCAGCCGCTGCACCACCTCGCTCTTGCGTTCCGGCAACACCCCCGCCTCGATCTCCTCGATGCCAAGCTGTGAGGCTACCGCGCGCGCGGTGGTCGGATTGTCGCCGGTCAGCATGACGATGCGCAAACCCTCGTCGCGCAGCTTTTGCAGCGCCGCTTTCGTCGACGGCTTTATCGGATCGGCGACGGCGATGATTCCGGCGGCACGGCCGTCGATCGCGACATAGATCGCGGTCGCGCCCTTCTGTCGCGCGGCCTCCGCGGCGGCGTCTAGATCATGCGTTGCGACGTTTTGTTCAGCCATCAGCATCGCGTTGCCGAGCGCGATCTTGCGGCCGTCGATGGTCCCGGTCGCCCCCTTGCCGGAGGACGACGCGAAATCGCTCGCCTCGCTGAGCCTCAGGCCGCGCTCCTTGGCCGCGTTCAGGATCGCCTGTGCCAGCGGATGCTCGCTGCCGCGCTCGACGCCGGCGGCGAACCGCAGCAATTCGGCCTCGTCGATACCGTCTGCAGTGACGATCGAGACTACCTTGGGCTTACCCTCGGTGAGCGTGCCGGTCTTGTCGAGCACGATGGTGTCGATGCTCTCGAACCGCTCCAGCGCCTCGGCGTCGCGGATCAAGATGCCCGAATGCGCGCCGCGACCGACGCCGACCATGATCGACATCGGGGTGGCAAGCCCGAGCGCACAGGGGCAGGCGATGATAAGCACGGTTACTGCTGCAACCAGACCGAACGTGAATCGCGGCTCCGGCCCGAACACCATCCAGGCCGCGAACGCCACGAGCGCCGCCGCGATCACCGCAGGCACGAACCAGCCGGCGACCCGATCGGCGAGCCGCTGGATCGGCGCGCGCGAGCGCTGGGCGCGGGCCACCATGTCGACGATCCGCGCCAGCATGGTGTCGCGTCCGACTTTTTCGGCCCTCAGCACCAGTCCGCCGCGCTGATTGACGGTGCCGCCGATCGCGCGCGCGCCTTCCAGCTTCGACACCGGCATCGATTCGCCCGTCACCATGGATTCATCGACTGCCGAGCGGCCTTCGGTGATGATGCCGTCGACCGGGATCTTTTCGCCGGGACGCACCCGCAACAGATCGCCGACCGCGATCATCTCGATCGCGACATCCTCGTCGCCATGATCGGTGACGCGCCGTGCGGTTTTGGGCGTTAGCCCCAACAGCGCGCGGATCGCGCCTGACGTGCGCGCGCGGGCCTGCAATTCCAGCACCTGCCCGAGCAAGACCAAAACCGTGATGACGGCGGCCGCCTCGAAATACACCGCGACCATGCCGTGCATGTCACGGAACGCAGGCGGAAACAGTTGCGGCGCCAATGTCCCGACCACGCTGTAGAGCCAGGCGACGCCGGTGCCCATCGCGATCAGCGTGAACATATTGAGGTTTCTGGTCACCAGCGAGCGCCAACCGCGGACGAAGAACGGCGCGCCCGCCCACAGCACCACCGGCGTCGCAAGCACAAACGAAATCCAGTTCGACCACATCGGCGGCACCAAATGCCCGAGGCCGAGATGGCGGCCCATCTCGATCGCGAACACCGGAAGCGTCAGCGCCAGCGCGACCCAGAATCGCCTGGTCATGTCGATCAGTTCGGGATCGGGTTTGTCGTCGAGCGAGACTTGTTCGGGCTCCAGCGCCATGCCGCAGATCGGACAGCTGCCGGGGCCGACCTGACGGACCTCGGCGTGCATCGGACAGGTGTAGATCGTGCCCGCCGGCGCCGCGGGCTCAGGTTGCTTCGGCCGCAGGAATTTTTCCGGCTCGGCCTCAAAGCGCTCGCGGCATCTCGCCGAGCAGAAGAAGTAGTCCTGGCCCTTATATGCAAAACGGTGCTTTGCGGTCTGTGGGTTGACGCTCATGCCACAAACCGGATCGATGGCGGCACCGACAGCGGCTTTGTCTCCGGCGCCATGCTTGCCACAGCAGGCCCCCGCCTCGCTGCCATGATGATGGCCAGCGTGAGCCGCGCCATGAGCACGATCTTGATCCAGCTGCGTCACAATAACTCTCCGGCACCTTGAACAATATACCCTAGGGGGGTATATGAGTGATATGCGCACCGAGATCAAGACCTCCTGTTTAAAACGCCTGAAACGAATTGAAGGGCAGATCCGCGGCCTCGCCGGGATGGTCGAGGACGACCGCTATTGCATCGACGTGGTGACGCAGATCGCAGCGGCGCGGGCGGCGTTGCGCCGGGTCGAGGAGGAGGTGTTGCGCGACCATGTCGCCCATTGCGTCGAGCACGCGATCTCTTCGGGCGACAAGGCCGACCAGCGCCGCAAAATTGCGGAGTTGATGGACGTGGTCGGCCGCGCCGATCGGTAGTCGGCAGGTTGCATCCGGGCCGCCTGGTTCGAGATGCGCGGCGTTGCCGCGCTCCTCACCATGAGGGTCTGAGACCTCATCCCGAGGAGCACCGCGGAGCGATGCGTTGCGAAGGATGAAGCCACTGCACAAGCCGGTTTGGTTAACCCCCGGTGTCGCACACGTCCAAAATCCGAGCGATGCGACGCGCGTGACTTTAGGACTTGAGGCCTATTGAAGTTCCCTCAAACCAAAAACGGGGGGAAACCATGAGCACTCAAGACACGCAAAACACCAAATTCATTAGTTCCGAGCGATCCCAGGGAATGCACGATGTTCTTCTGGTGTCGTCATTCGGCGTGTGGGCAGTGCTGCTCGGCCTGATGCCGGTATTCGCCTTCCGCCTGTTCGCGGGAAGCTGACGCGATTCCTGATTTGACGCGTTTTCTTGACGCGAACCGGTTTCCACTTCGCTTGAAAACGCTTTAGACGAACCGCGCTGCTGCCGTGGTTAATCGGCGGTAGCGCCTGTGGTCAAATGCAAGCGAAATCGCGGCCGGCTTTTTAAAATTCGACGGCGTATCAAGGTTCCCGAGAAGAACAACAGCGCGGGGGCGTCGTGAACACCAAAGAAAATCCTGTTCCTGAACAACAGGGCTTTAGGACCGAGGACATCCTTTGGGCGCTCGGCATCTGGTCGGTGATCCTGGGCCTGTCGCCGGTCATTGTCTTCTATATGCTGATGGTCGCGTAATTTCGCGCGCCCTCTTCGTCATTGCGTGCGAGCCAACGGGTCGGCGCAAAGCGCCGCCCGATGATAAACTCCGCGAAGCAATCCATGCCTCCTAAAAGGAGGAATGGATTGCTCACATGGGGAATGTGTATGTCAAGGACGAGCAGTCACCTTTTTGTTCGACTGCGGCCACCTCTTCGTCCCGACCACGGGCTGTGCAGGATGACGCGCGCAGATCAAGTCAAGGCCGGCCCGTTAGGGCCGCCGCGCAGCGGCTTGGCCTTGAGTTGAGCGAGCACGTCATCATGCTTGGTCCGTCGGGCACGATAGGAGCTCCTCGTGTTGGGGGTTCGGTCAGGGCGTCTGCAATCCTCGCAGTTGCGATCCAAGGTTCGAGCCGGTTCGGCGATCTGGGTTGCTTGCCAGATCAAACTCACATTCGGTCGTCGCGCGAGGCGACTGCACCAGGATTCCGCTTGCGGCGGGCAGGCTCGAGAGGACGAGGCCATTCTTCGTTGCGGCGTTTGAAGCCATGCAATCCATCGGTTCGTCCACCCGGATCTTCCGAGGCTGATCGGGCCTCGGCAGATGGGTTATGGT
>DATBYN010000314.1:0-5726 GCA_036513695.1 Bradyrhizobium sp.
TCCCACAGATGGATGCCGCAGATGGCAAGCAAAGCGAGAGCACCCACATAGACAAACAGATACGCCAGCGTCCCGCAAAATTCGTCGGCCAGGCGGATCAGCGCCGGATGAATTTGGGACGAATAAGATGGATTGGCGGGGCTGGCCCAAAACGTTCGCATCAAACGCCCAAACTACAGCTCTCAACGTTGTATTAAGGGCGTTTCTCGCATAGAAGCGCTGCTCGTTTCGTTTCCGCTAAAGGCGCGGGCGGGGCATTTTTCATCGGAGAGTGAACGATGGGTTACAAGATCGCGGTGGTCGGAGCGACCGGCAATGTCGGGCGGGAAATGCTCAACATCCTGGACGAGCGCAAATTCCCGGCTGACGAGGTGGTGGCGCTGGCGTCACGCCGCAGCATGGGCGTCGAAGTGTCCTACGGCGATCGCACCCTGAAGGTCAAAGCGCTCGAGCATTACGATTTCTCCGACGTCGATATCTGCCTGATGTCGGCGGGCGGCGCAGTGTCGAAGGAATGGTCACCGAAAATCGGCGCCGCCGGCGCGATCGTGATCGACAACTCCTCCGCCTGGCGGATGGATCCCGACGTGCCGCTGATCGTGCCCGAGGTCAACGCCGACGCGGTTTCAGGCTTCAGCAAGAAGAACATCATCGCCAACCCGAACTGCTCGACCGCGCAGCTCGTGGTGGCGCTAAAACCGCTGCACGACAAGGCGGTGATCAAGCGCGTGGTGGTCGCGACCTATCAGTCGGTGTCGGGCGCCGGCAAGGACGCCATGGACGAATTGTTTACGCAGACCAAGGCGGTCTACACCAACAGCGAACTCGTCAACAAGAAATTCCCGAAGCGGATCGCCTTCAACGTCATCCCCGAGATCGACGTGTTCATGGAGGACGGTTACACCAAGGAAGAGTGGAAGATGATGATGGAGACCAAGAAGATTCTTGATCCCAAAATCAAGCTGACCGCGACTTGCGTGCGGGTGCCGGTGTTCGTCGGCCATTCCGAAGCCGTCACCATCGAATTCGAAAATCCGATTTCGCCCGATGAAGCGCGCGACATCCTGCGCAATGCGCCGGGCTGTCTCGTGATCGACAAGCACGAGCCCGGCGGCTATGTCACGCCCTACGAGGCGGCGGGCGAGGATGCCACCTATATCAGCCGCATCCGCGCCGATCCCACGGTGGACAATGGTCTGGTGCTGTGGTGCGTCTCGGACAATCTGCGCAAGGGTGCGGCGCTGAACGCGATTCAGATTGCCGAATGCCTGATCAATCGCAAATTGATCAGCGCCAAGAAAAAAGCCGCCTGATCGGGGACCAGCGGAGCCGGGAACTGCGATGAGCGAACAGCCGGCCCCGTATCGGCCCAACCCGGTGCTCAAGCCGGTCGAGCGCGTCATCGAGGCGATATTATTCAACAGCCGCTGGCTGATGGCGCCGTTTTATATCGGCCTTGTCATCAGCCTGTTTGTGCTGCTGCTGAAATTCCTGATGATCCTGTGGGAGTTCATCCTGCACGCGCCCGGCGCCAAGGAGACCGATATCATCCTCGGCGTGCTGTCGTTGATCGATGTCTCGCTGGTCGGCAATCTGATCGTGATCGTGGTGTTTTCGGGCTACGAGAATTTCGTCTCGCGGATCGATGCCGGCGGCCATCCGGACTGGCCGGACTGGATGACCAAGGTCGATTTCGCCGGGCTCAAACAAAAATTGCTCGCGTCGATCGTGGCGATATCGGCGATCCAGGTCTTGAAGGCATTCATGAACATCGACGCCGCCTTCGATGCCACCAAGATGGTCTGGCTGGTCGGCGTGCATCTGGTGTTCGTGATCTCGGCGCTATTGCTGGCGCTGTCGGATCGCTGGGGGGCCGAGAAAGCGAATAGCCAATAACGTCGTAGCCCGGATGGAGCCAACGGGTCGCGCGAAGGCGCGCCCGATGACAGGCTCTGCGAAATCCGGGATTCTTGCCCCGTGTACAAAGTTCCCGGATTGCGCTGCGCTCCATCCGGGCTACGTACTGAAGCTGGATTGCTTCGCTTCGCTCGCAATGACGCTCTTAAAGACCTTACTCCGTCACGCCCCGAAACTCCTTCGCCGCCGGATCGAGCACGAACAGCGAGCCTTCGGCGACGCCGAAATAGGCGCCGTGCAGCTCGAGCTCGTCGCGTTCGACGAGGGTGCGGACGAAGGGAAACGTCATCAGGTTTTCCAGTGAGCGGAACACCGCGGCCTTCTCGATCCGGACCGTGAAATCCGCCATCGTCTCATGCTCGCGCTGGGACACGGTCTCGCCCGGCTTGATGAACATCGACATCCATCGGCCGATGAAGTCGCCGGGCGACAGCGGCTCGGTTTTGTCGATGAAGGCACGGATGCCGCCGCATTGCGCGTGCCCGAGCACCACGATGTGCTTTACGCGCAACGCCCGCACGGCATATTCCAGCGCCGCCGAGACGCCATGCGCGCCGCCGTCCGGTTGATAGACCGGCACCAGATTGGCGACGTTGCGGACCACGAACAATTCGCCGGGGCCGGCGTCGAAGATCACTTCCGGCGACACCCGGGAATCGCAGCAGCCGATCACCATCACCGCAGGCGCCTGGCCGCGCTCCGACAGTTCGCGATAGCGGGTCTGCTCGGTCGGCAGCCGCTGCGAGGTGAAGGTCTGGTAGCCGTCGAGCAGATGTTGCGGGAATGCTGACATGCGACTTGCTAACCACAGGTGCCTTGCGGGAACAAGCCTTTCGGACCTTGGGCCGAAATGATATCGCGAGGGCGTGGGAAACCGAAAGGAAAATACCATGATACGTCCGCGCCGCAGCCTGTTGTTCATGCCGGGATCAAATCCGCGGGCGCTGGAAAAGGCGCGCATTCTCCCCGCCGACGGCATCATCCTCGATCTCGAGGATTCGGTGGCGCCGGATGCCAAATCTGTAGCGCGCGACCAAATCGCACAGGCCATCGTGGCTGGTGGCTTCGGTAAGCGCGAGGTGCTGATCCGCGTCAACAGCCTCGATTCGCCGTGGTGGATGGATGACCTCACCATGGCCGCCAAGGCGCGGCCCGACGGCATTCTGGTGCCAAAAATCTCCGGGGTAGCGGATTTTATCTCGATCGCCCGTTGCCTGAGCGATATCGGCGCGCCGTCGTCGATCCGGGTCTGGGCGATGATCGAGACCGCCAACGCAGTGCTGCATGCCGAGGCACTCGCGGCTGCCTCGCCCGATCTCGACATGCGGCTCGCCGGATTCGTGTTCGGGCCGAACGATATTTCGCGGGAGACAAGGATCCGCATGCTGCCGGGCCGCGCGGCGATGATCCCGATGATCACGCATTGCATTCTCGCAACCCGGGCGCACGGTCTCGAAATCCTTGACGGACCCTACAGCGATTTCAGCAATGTCGATGGCTTTGCGCTGGAATGCGCGCAGGCGCGCGATCTCGGTTTTGATGGCAAGACGCTGATCCATCCAGGCCAGATCGTGGCCTGCAATGCGATCTTCACCCCGCCTGCAGAGGAAGTCGCGCACGCCCGCAAGATCATCACCGCGTTCGAGCGCCCCGAAAACGCTTCGCGCGGCGCGATCCAGCTCGACGGTCAGATGGTGGAGCGATTGCACGCCGAGATGGCCAAACGCACCATCGCGATCGCCGACGCGATCGCGGCGATGGGGAATTGATTCACGTCGTCCCCGCCTTGAGCCGGGACCCATAACCACAGTCGCCAGTAATTGCGCGAAAGCCGTCAGACAGCTTTTTCAAAACGAGAAGCCGCGGCGTACGGTTCCCGGCTCAAGGCCGGGACTACAACGGGAACGAGGGTCAGTGGAACTTCTCCGCCGCCCACGCATACAAACTACCCGGAACCGGCGGCTGATTGCCCCTGCCCTTCGGCGAAACGTGCAGCCCGATGATGTCGGGATCGCTGATCAGTTTCGAAAAATCCGACCGCTCAAAAAACCGCTTCGGGTCTGCATGAACCGCATAAAACGATTTTTGCGGCAGCGCGTGGCGCAATTCGCCGGTGCGGCGGGCAAGCGCCGTCAGCGATGCCGGGCCGTAGATCGCGATGCGAATGTCGGAAAGGCGGTTCGATCCGCCGCGCAACTGGCGGAGCGCGAAGGTGAGGCGGTGCCGCAGCGCCAGCCAATCCGGCGTCAGCTCTTCCTGCTCCATCAGCTCTTTGAACGCCACCACGATCGGGTGATTGGCGGGCAGGTACAGCACTGAGTTGCCGAGCTGGCGCGGCCTCTCCCAGGCGAAAAATGGTTTTGTCTCGTCGATCTCGACCGGTTTTAACAACAGCACGTCGGCGTCGAGCCACAGGCCGGCGCCGTGCGCCATCAGCCGCATCCGGAAAAAATCCGAAAACTGCAAAATGGTCCAGTCGCGCCAGCTGCCGTCCGGTTGCGCCGGGCGCAATTTCTCCGAAAACGAATGCGGCAGGATCGCTTCGGCCTCGGCATTGCCGACGCCATCGGGCAATTGCCCAATCGGCTCGAAACTGTAGACGGTGACTTTATGGCCGGCTGCGACCTGCGATCGCAGGCAGGTCCGCCGCAGCGAATCGAGCGGGCCGTGCCAGAAGGTGACGACGTCGGGCCGCATGCGCGTCACCTTCAACTGGCGGCAGTGGCGCCATCAGGCCCAGGCGCGCTCGGTTTTGGCCTTTGCCTCATAGGTGTCGATCGAGGCCTTCTTCTCCATGGTCAGCCCGATGTCGTCGAGGCCGTTGATCAGGCAATGCTTGCGGAACGCGTCGATCTCGAACTTCACGGTGCCACCGTCGGGGCCGCGAATCTCCTGACTGGCGAGATCGATGGTCAACGTCGCATTGGCGCCGCGTTCGGCGTCGTCGAACAATTTGTCGAGGTCGTCCTGGGTGACGCGGATCGGCAGAATGCCGTTCTTGAAGCAGTTGTTGTAGAAGATGTCGCCGAACGAGGTCGAGATCACGCAGCGGATGCCGAAATCCAACAGCGCCCATGGCGCGTGCTCGCGGCTCGAGCCGCACCCGAAATTGTCGCCGGCGACCAGCACCTTGGAATTCCGGTAGGCCGGCTTGTTGAGGATGAAGTCCGGGTTCTCGCTGCCGTCGTCCTTGTAGCGCTGCTCCGAGAACAGGCCCTTGCCGAGGCCGGTGCGTTTGATGGTTTTCAGATACTGTTTTGGGATGATCATGTCGGTGTCGACATTGATGATCTTCAGGGGCGCCGCGACGCCTTCCAGTGTGGTGAACTTGTCCATCGATCGTACTTCCCGGCTGGAATTTACGGATTAAGGCCGCTGATTTATCGCGAATATGGCCCCGGCAAAAGGCCAATTTGCGCATGGGGCCATTGTTTTGACGCGTTTTCTTGACGCGAACCGGTGCCCATCCCGCATCAAGTGCGGGACAGGCTTCGCTTGAAAACGCTTTACCCCGCATCGGCCTCGATCGCCTCCATATCGGCATCAGACAGGCCGAAATGGTGGCCGATTTCATGGATCAGCACGTGGCGGACGATATGGCCCAGCGTCTCCTCGTGCTCGGCCCAGTAATCCAGGATCGGCCGGCGGTACAGCCAGACCATGTTGGGCAGGCGGGCGATGTCGTCATTGCTGCGAAACGGCAGGCCGATACCCTGGAACAGGCCGAGCAGGTCGAATTCGCTCGCAGCGTCCATCTCGTCCAACACCTCTTCGGTCGGAAAATCGTCGACCCGGATGATCAGGCCCTC
>DATBYN010000315.1:0-18499 GCA_036513695.1 Bradyrhizobium sp.
GCGCGTGAGACGGTCGGCCTGGACGATCGGCATGGGATTTCCTCGTTGGTGCCCGCGCGAAAAGCGGGTCTTGTTCGTTGTCGCTGCCGGCATGGTCTCAAAGCGATGGCTTGAGAGCAAGGGCAGAAATATCCGGGTGGCCATGCCGTCGGCACGGCCTCGTGCGCCGCGAATTTCGTAGGGCGAAACAGGCAGTCGCCCTGCCTCGCCAATCGCAAGGGCAGGCATCGCCCGGAGCAGGGTTACGAATTCATCAACGGAACCGTAATTCTTCGGGGTTTCTACCTTCGTTATTCGTCTTGCATTTACTCTGAATCGCGGTTTGGAGCGGATTATAACGTCCATTTAGGCGTCTTCTCCGCATAAATCCCGCGGGGGCCGGCTGTGTTGCCCGCAGGGGAGCTCGAGGACTTTGGAGACCAGTATCGCGCGTACATTCGCGGCGTTGAACGCAACCAACGAAGCGATCCTTTACGCAAAATCACCAGAGGAGCTGTACGAAAAGGTCTGCGAAGCCGCTTTTTCCAGCGGAGACTTTCTGGGGACGGCTGTCTTTTTGCTGGAGCCTAAGACCAACCTGCTTCGCTTTGCTGCCGGCTTCGGCGAGGATACCGTCAGGCTGCGCGGCATCGATATTTCGATTGTTGCCAATACTCCTGAGGGTTCCGGGGTCTGCGGACAGGCCTTTCGCGACCAAAAAGTATCCATCAGCAACGATTTCCTGAATGACACGCGTTCGCTGGCCTGGCGTCAGGGAGCTTGCGCTGGGCAGGTCGGCGCGGCGGCGGCGCTGCCGCTGACCTGCGATGGCCGCAGCGTCGGCGTGTTGCTCGTCACCCGGCACGAGCCCGGGTCGATCGACCGCCCGATCATCGCGTTGCTCGAGCGCATGTCGGCGAACCTTTCATTTGCGCTGGATAATTTCAATCATGAGGCGGCGCGCAAGAACGGCGAGCGGGCGATGCGAAGGCTCGCCCGGATGTTCGGCGCCATCAGCGCGACCAACGAAGCCATTCTTCGCGCCAAGACCGAGCAGGAGCTCTATCAGCGGGTTTGCGATGCCGCCGTTTACAGCGGAAAGTCCGTCGCCACGGCCGTCCTGCTGGCCGAGCCGGGTTCGATCTGGCTGAAACCGGCCGCCGCCACCGGCGAGAGTTTCGATCTGATCACACGGATGCAGTTCTCGATCGATCCCGACAATGAGTTCGGCAAGGGCATTTGCGGCGAGGCGTTCCGGACCCAGCGGCCTTGCGTCAACCACGATATCCCCCGGACAACGCAAGGCGGGCCTTGGCAACAGGCCGGACGCGAGACCGGCGTCGTTGCCAGCGTCGCGGTTCCCTTGATCAAGGCCGGCGAGAGCGTCGGCGTCGTGATGTTCTTTGTCGGCAAATCATGGGCGGTCGACGAAGAGATCATCGCGCTATTGGCGCGGATTGGGGAGAACGTCTCGTTCGCGCTCGATAATTTCGAGCGCGCGAATGAAAAGGCAAGAACGGACCGACAAAAAGAACGCCTGACGCGCATGTTCGCGGCGCTCAGCGCCACCAATGAAGCGATCATGCGGGCCAGGTCGCGAACCGAAATGTTCGAACTGGTGTGCGAGGCTGCGGCAAAAGGCGGAAGATTCAACTCGACCAGCATCGTTCTGGCCAGGCCCGATAGCGACTATCTCGACATGGTTGCCGTCGCCGGGCCGACGGCGAACAATGCGCGCCGGCTGAAGGTTTCGATCAACGAGGCCCTGCCGGAAGGGCGCGGGCTCTGTGGGACGGCTTTCCGTTCGCGCCAGGCCTCCATTGCAAACGATTTTCCCGGCGACCCGCGTGGCGTGGCGTTTCAAGACGTCATTCACAGCCAGGGTACGAGGTCAGGTGCAGCATTCCCGTTGCTCGTCGATGGCAAGCCTGTCGGCGTGATGCTTTTCATCTCCTCCGAACGCGACACATTTACTTCCGAATTCGCCGAACTGCTGCAACGGCTGGCCGACAATGTGTCCTTTGCGCTCGGAAGTTTCGATCGTGCCGACGAGAAGGCTGGAACCGAGGAGCAAAAGGAACGGCTGACGCGCATGTTCGCGGCGCTGGGCGCCACCAACGAAGCGATCATGCGGGCCAAGTCCCGCGCCGAGTTGTTCGAGCTGGTATGCGAGGCGGCGGCGAATGGCGGCAAATTCACCTCGACCAGCATCGCCCTCGCCAGACCGGGCAGCGACTTTCTCGACGTCGCGGCCGTTGCCGGGCCGACCGCGGAGTCAACACGAAACGTCAGGCTTTCGGTCAACGCGGCGCACCCGGAAGGACAGGGCGTCAGTGGCGGCGCATTCCGTTCCCGCCAGGCCTGCATCAGCAACGATTATCTCGCCGACCAGCACCGCAGCGCCTTTTTTCAAGCCGTCGTTCGCGGCGACGGGGCGAAGTCAGGCGCGGCATTTCCGCTGCTGATCGATGGCGAGGCGGTCGGCGTCATGGTCTTTCTATCCGCCGAGAAATACACTTTCACGGCCGAATTCGCCGAACTGCTGCAACGGTTGGCGGACAATGTGTCGTTTGCGCTCGAGAACTTCGACCGCGCCGACGAAAAGACCAAGGCGGACGAGCGGATCGAATACCTCGCCTCGCATGACAGCCTGACCCATCTGCCCAATCGAGAGACGTTCAACGAGCTGTTGCACTATGCGATCGAGGCGGCGCGCCGCCACCAGCGGCAATTCGCGGTGCTGTTCATCGATCTCGATCGCTTCAAGGTCATCAACGACTCGCTCGGTCACGATGCCGGCGACACGTTGCTGGTGGAAATCGCAAGCCGGCTGCGCGGTGCTTTGCGTTCGAGCGACGTCGTGGCGCGGCTCGGCGGTGACGAATTCGTCGTCATTCTCGAGGAAACCGGGGAACGGGACGAGGTCGAACAGATCGCCCACACTCTGCTGTCCGTGCTCAGTCAGCCTTTCCAATTGAGCGGCCATGAGTGCCACACCACGGCCTCTATCGGCATCGCGATGTACCCCTCAGATGGCGACGACGCGCAGACGCTGACCAAGAACGCCGACATGGCGATGTATCTCGCCAAGGAAGACGGCAAGAACGGTTTTCGTTTCTTCTCCAAGGAAATAAAGACCCAGTCGATCGAGCGCCTGACGCTGGAAACCGCGCTGCGCCGGGCGCTGGAGCGCGATCAGTTTACCCTGCATTATCAGCCGAAGGTGGACATGGTGACCGGGCAGATCACCGGCGTCGAGGCGCTGTTGCGCTGGACCCATCCCGATCTCGGCGTGTTGCCGCCGATGCAGTTCATCCCGCTTGCCGAAGAAACCGGATTGATCGTTCCGATCGGCCGCTGGGTATTGAAGGAAGCCTGCGCGCAAAACATGGCCTGGCAGGTCAGAGGACTGCGCCCGGTATCGATGGCGGTCAATCTCTCGCCGCGGCAGTTCGCCGACGATCAACTGCTGCACGATATCGACGAGGCGCTGGCGGCAAGCGGCATGTCGCCGGTGCTGCTGCAGCTCGAGGTCACCGAAAGCATGGTGATGCGCAATGTTTCGCGCGCGATCAAGGTGCTGGACGCGATTCAGAGCCGCGGCATTCGCCTGGCGATCGACGATTTCGGCACCGGCTATTCGTCGATGTCGTTGATGAAGCAGTTCCCGATCGACACCATCAAGATCGACCGTTCCTTTGTTCGCGATCTGCCAAACGATTCCGAGGACCAGGCTATCGCACAGGCGATCATCAGCATGGGCAAGGCGCTGCGCATGACGGTCGTTGCCGAAGGCGTGGAAACCGCCGAACAGGAAGCATTCCTGCGCGATCACGCCTGCGACGAGATGCAGGGGTATTTGTTCTCCAGACCGGTCACGCCGCAGCAAATGGCGGATTTGCTGCGATCCTCCGCTCTGCTGGTTTCCCCGCCGCTGCAGCCAGCGACGAGCCCAGCGCCCGAAAAATCCGCCTCGCGATCGAAGCGCAAGAGTGCCGCGCTCTAGGGGCGTTTTTTGAGCATGATCTCCGCGCAAACGCGTTCCGCGTTTGTCGCGAGGAAAAACCGGTTCCCACTTTTCCTGATCGCGCTCTAGCCGGGATCCGGATCTCTCGCGCGGCGCGGAAAATCGTCGGGCCAGGGCAGCGCCGTCTGATCGGCAAGGGATTTGAGAAAAACCGCCGCGCCATCGGCGTAACGGGCGCCCTCCGGCAATGCCAGGCTTGCGCACCACTCGGCCGGCATCTGCTGCCGCACGCCGCGTAGCTCGAATGCCGGGCCCCACCACCACGCCGGGGCCGGCGATCGCTCTTGTTCCGGAACCGCGCGCCATTCCGCAAATTCGCTTACCGCGCGCTCGAATTGAACATTTGCTGCCGGATGCATCGAAACCTCCGCTGTCGACGATGGGCCCTGCCGCACACAGCGCAAGTGCAGCATGAAAAGCGCATGTTACCTCGCGCATGACAGTGCTAACGTCCCGGCCAATTAAAACAAGTAGGGAGAATCCCTCGTGAAGCACATAGGCGCGCTCGCAGTCGCGTTGCTGATCGGAACAGCTGCTTTCCAGTTCTCCAGCTCGGCCTCCGGCCAGAGCGAAGGCGGATAGGTCACGCTGGTCGACAGCAGCAAAATGGGCGATTGGGATGAAGTCGGTAAAGCCAATTGGGCGATGAAGGACGGCGCGCTCACCGCCGACAAGCTATTGGAGGGCAAGGATCCCGCTTACCTCGTCAGCAAGGTCTCCTATCGGGATTTCCAGATCAGGGCCAAATTCTGGACTGACGAAGAAGCCAACAGCGGCGTGTTCCTCCGCTGCGATCAATCGAAACAACTCGACTCCAAGGTCTGTTACGAGGTCAATATATTCGACAAGCGGCCGGACCCGAGTTACGGCACCGGCGCGATCTCCGGCGTCGCCAAGGTCGATCCGATGCCGAAGGCTGCGGGCAAGTGGAACACCTATGAAATCACTGCGCAAGGGCCGCATCTCGTGATCGTGCTTAACGGGCAGAAGACTGCTGACGTGCAGGATTCAACACATCTGGCCGGTCCGATCGCCCTGCAATATGGTTCCGGCGTGGTGAAATTCCGCAAGCTGCAGATCAAGCCGTTGTAAGACGCCCCGCGTCCCGCACGCGGTGCCGCGCATCTCTGCGATGCACCGCAGCCGGGCCAACTTCATTGCAATCTCAGCTTCCCGGCGTCTGGTCGCTGCCCGAAGACCGGCTCTTGTTGAACAAGAGATAGAGCGCGCGGGGATTGGTCGTGAGATAGCGCCAGAACAGCCGGCGCGGCTCCAGGCAGAGTCGCCAGGCCCATTCGAGCCCGACATTCTGCATCCATCGCGGCGCCCTGGTCCGGCTGCCCGACAGGAAATTGAACAACCCGCCGGATGTCTTGATGACGCCGACATTAGACAGGCTCGGGGTGAATTCGTCGACAAAGGCCTGTTCATAGGGCACACCCAGCGCCACCCACAGATAGTCGGGCGCAAGCGCGTTGATCTCGTCGACCTTCTCCCGCAATGCGTTGCCCCTGAGATAGCCGTGGGAGCGTCCGACGATCCGCAAGTTCGGGTACATCATCTGGACGTTGGCGACGGCGGCGGCATTTTCCGCTTCGTCGGTGCCGAACATGTAGAACGTCAACCCGGCCGAGGCGGCCTTGCGGGCGACGACGTGAAACAAATCGCTGGTCGCAACCCGTTCCGGCAGCGGCGTCGATGATTTCAGCCGCGACACGGTGACCAGCGGCTGGCCGTCGGCATTGATGAGATCGGCGGCGCGAAACAGCCGTCCGGTCATCGGCTCGGTCGAGCAGCGCGCCAGCACTTCGCCATTGGCGGAAGTCAGATAGAGCGGCCGGCTCACGCGCCGTTTCGGGAAAACCACGTCGATCATGAAATTTGCGGTCTGTTCGATATCGAGCACGGCAAGCCGCAGGCCCCCGAGCGAAATTCGGGGCACCCTGGCGGTTGCGGCCCTGCCGACCGGATTTGCGCGGCGCTCAAGCATATTGTCTGTCCGGCTTGCGGTCGACTGAGGCCGGGCTGAGCTCGTTCAGCACGACGCCGATCAGCTTGCGCTCCGCTCCACCGATGCTTGCGATGATGTCTTCCATGCAGTCGTTGATGTCGAGATTGACCGGCAGGATTGCGACGATACCGTCGACAGCGTCGAGCAGCCCGCGGTCGGCGGCACGGAGCGGCATCGGCGGGCCGTCGAGGATGATGAGATCGTAGCCGCCGGTCGCGCGCGCCTGCGCGATCGCCTTGTGGATCGCATCGCTCGCCCTGGCGTCGGTCCCCGTGAGATCGGGCAGGATAGAAATTCCGTTGATGGTCTTGATCGCGCGCGAAGCCTTGCTGCCGATGCCGAGCCAGCCCAGACGGCTGGCTTCGCTCTGGCCGAGCCGATTGATCTTGTTGGAAAGCGCGTGCGTGACGTGATCGGCGTCGATCATCAATAGTCGGGCGCCGTCGCGGGCGGCGGCGAGCGCGATGTTCAGTGCGGCGATGCTGCGGTCTTTTCCGGCGCCAGCGCCGATCATGGCCATCACCGGTATGGCGCTGGCGGGCTCGCGCCTTGTCAGCGTCGCACGCATCTCGCGCATCGCGTTGAGGAAGGTCGTCATCGGAAAACCGGCGCGAAGCGTCGGCCAGCCTAGCCGCGTCAAATCGCGCGCACCGCTTGCTTTGAGGATTCCGCTCAAAGTCCGTACCACGTCGGATTCCTGCAAGCGCGCGATCAGCGGCTTTTCGATCAGCGCGACCGAGGCCTGCTGCCGGGCCTGATTTGCGAACGGCGGCTTCGATGGTGGTGACATCGCTGGTTGCCTGGTCTCGGAACGAACGGCCAGCGCGTCGCTTGCGTCGGGCGGCAGCCGATCGGCCGCCATCACCCAGGCCGCCGCGGCGAGTGCGCCGAAGACAAAACCGATCATCGCGATCAGGCTCATGCCCGGCGGGAAGGTGCGCCGGTGCGGCACGGTGGCTTCGCCGATCACGCGCGCGCTCGAGGTGTTGAGGCTCTCTTGTTCTTCGGTCTCGCGCGAGCGCTTGAGGAAGGATTGATAGACGTCGCGGCTGGCTTCGACGTCGCGCTCCAGCTCGCGGAGCCGCACCGAAGCCTGGCTGAGCTGGACGCTCTGGCGCTTCTGCGCATCCAGCGCCTTGTTCAGGGAGGCTTCAAAGTCGCGGGCACGGGTCAAATCATTCTTCGCCGACTGCGCAAAACGATCGACTTCTTCGTTGATGGTGCGGCGCAGGTCTTCGACCTGCTTCTCCATCTGGCGCAGCGAGGGATGCAGCGGTCCCAGTTCGGCGGTCAGCTCGGCATATCGCTTGCGGGCTTCCGCATATTGCGCGCGCAGATTGGCGATGGTCGGAGACTGCAGCGCTTCGGGGATGGCGCCGGCGTCGGTCGCGGCGCGGCGGCTCGACTCGATCTGGTCGTATTTGGCCTGGGCGTCGAGCGTCAGCGCGCGCGCCGCGGCAAGCCGCTGGTTGCTGGCGGAAAGCTGCTGGTCGCTGATCAGGGTGTCCTGGGTGCCGACGAAATCGTTCTGCGCCTTGTAGGCCGCGAGCGCATTGTCGGCATTGCGAAGCCGCTGCTGCAATTCCTTCAGCCGGCCCGACAGGTCGGTCGTGGCCCGCCGCGCGGCGGTTGCCTGCGAGCGCTTCGATTCCGTCAGATACGCATTGGAAAGCGCGTTCGCGAGCATCGCTGCTTTCGCGGGATCGTACGACCAGACATCGATGTCGACGATGAAGCTGCGATCGGTCTTCTTCACATTGATGTGGCGGTTCAAGGCTTCGAGCGCCGGGCTCTGGCCGGATTTCACTTCGCCGGTCGAGCGCAGCTCGAGCCCGATCAGGCCGAGCAGAGACGAAAGGATGCTGACGGACTCGCCGCCGCCGAACTCCGGATCCTTGTCGATGTTTGTATCCTGGATCACCTGCAGCAGCACGCTGTTCGAGGTGATCAGGCGCGCCTGACTTTCCACCACCATTGCGAGGCCGGAAGTGTCCTGAGAGCGCGGCGTCAATTCGCGATCGACCAATTGCAATTCGCGGGGATCGACATAAAGCTGGGAGGTCGCGGTATATTTCGGCGCCAGGGTTTTGCCGATGGCGACCGCCGCGCAGGCGCAAATCATCGCAGCCGCCGCGATCGCGACCCGACGCTGCCACAACAAGCGGGCGAGCTCCAGCACGCTGAAGCCCACGGACGTTCGCGGCGCTTGCCGGTCTGGCTTGGCCTGGCCGATCGGTTGGTCATAGACGAGCATCGGCCCCAGCTTCCATTCGAACTACAGCAACCATCGGCTGAGGGGTTACTCTTCGGGTCACGCTACGCGCGCCAATGTCCGGCGCGGAACCAACGCAACAGGAAAAATTAACCATACTCATTGAGGACTATTCACGGAAATGGCAAAAAAAGCGTTTAAGCGCCTGTCGCTGCTCGGTTGTTCCTCGACGCCACGGCAACGGAAAATTAACCATCTGTTATCGCTTTGTACTTCGCCGGCCGTCGCGCGCACCTTCGCCGTGACATCGGCAAGAGCGGTGCGAGCGAGAGCGATCGTTGCTGCTTTGATCACTGGTTCTTATCCGGCGCTGATATTTGCAAGCTTGGCTCTGAACAGCGCGAAGCCGAGTTTTAAGCGCGCGCGGGTCCGGGAGATGTCGAGCAGCCAGCACATGGCCGCGTAGCTCGCCAGTCCCGCGCCAACCAGGACAACGCAGGCGGCGAGATCGGAAACATGCAAGTTTGCGTCGATTGTTCTGACGGCCAGCGCCATCACCAATGCAGCAATCATCGTGAGTGCGAGCCGGCCGAGCGGAAGCGGAACCGGAAATGCGAAGCGGCTGAGGACCAGCGCGCAGACAAATCCGCTGGCGTCGGCGCCTAGCCGGGCCCACGCGGCGCCGACGGTGCCGTGGTCGCTGACCAGGACGTAGGACAGGATCACATTGGCCGCGATGATCGAGGCGGTATTGATCAGGTAAAGTGAATTACGTCCCGACAGCAAAAAGCTCGCATGCAGATATTGCTGGGTCAGAACCTGGAACACCACGGCGACTGCGACAACCGGCATGGTCTGTGTCGCCACCTCCTGGAAGTCGGATCCGAGAACGACATTGGCGACATGCCCGGAAATGATCGCAAAGCCCAGGCAAGCCGGCAGCGTAATGCTGAGCAACAGCTCGACGCATTCGCCAAGATGCGATCGCGTCGCCGCATCTCCCTGGCCGGCATGAATTTTCACGGCGAGCGGAAAGAACGCCGCAGCAGCGCTCATCGCGGGTATCATCAGAGTCTGCCGGACCAGGTCGAGGCCTGCGACATACTTTCCAGCCTCTGCGGCGCCAATGAGACCCGCGATCATGAACCGATCGGTAACGCTGGAGACGGCGAGCAAGGTAAGGGACAGCGTCAGCGGCAGACCCTGCCAGGCCACCGCCGAAAGACCCGAAGCATTGAATTTGACGATTGTTCCCCGCCACACAGCTCGCGACTGGACCAACACCGCGAGCAAATAGGCGAGCGCCGACGACAGCAGCAACAGAAATCCGCTTGGACTGAGAAGGGCAACGACGACGCCCAGGCAAAGTACCGAAGCTGCGCGAACCAGCGTCGCCTTCATCGCCGAGAGCGCCATCAGCCGCGCGCGAACCAGATCCTGGCTGAGCTCGAACAGGCCGATCGCAACCGATAGCACGACTGCGGCCAATGCCGCCGAGGGGGTGAGGCCGAGCAGGCGTCCCAGTCCGTAGGCGATGGGGGCGCTGAGGCAGCAGATGAAATACCCGGTAATCACGAGGCCGCGAACGTCGGTGCCGTCATCCCTGGCGTGCCGGCTCAGGATGAGATTGCGAAACCAGCCCACCAGGAAGACGCTGATGACCGACGCAAACCCGACGCCAAGCAGATAGGTGCCGTAATCATGCGGCGAAAACAGCCGCGTGAACGCGAACACGCTCAATAGCCCCAGCACTGCCGAGAGGATATTGGCGGATAGATTGATGCTGGCCTGTCCGATCAGCATAATGCGGCGAGCCCTGCGGCTTCATTTGGGACAGTGATGGGCGCGCCGTGAACTGCGGTTTCCTCGATCGCGGCGCGGATGATTTCCGCCGGCGTTCCGGAGAACGACGCCACCGAGAAGGCGACGTCATCCTCTTCCGCACGGCGAAGCAGCGCCTTCAGTTCGTCCCGCCCGAGTTGCGGCTGATCCCAATAGCTGATGCATGGGGTGCGTGAGGTGAGGCTGTGCCGGCCGGAAAAGTTGGTGTCGCTTTGCGCGAAGTAGCCGTACAGCATGTATTCCGAAAACCCGTGGGTCCGGCACAAGGCCTCGACCCAATCGAGGCCGCTGACGTCCTCGATTGTCGAAGCCATCGCGCGCGTCGTCTCCTGGTCCCAAAAAATGACATGACCGATGAAATCGGACGCCGGAAACGGCGGCGTTGGCAGTCCGAGCAGGCGATGGGTTGTCTCGATCCAATGCGAATGGCGGATGTGGTCGGAGGTGACCTCGTCAGGCCTGTTCAGGAGCGGAATCGGATTTGGATATTCAAACCGCGACAGGTCAAAATCGCGGAAAAACACGATATCGGAATCCAGGATGCAATATCGCTGCTCCGGCAGTGCGATGGCGGCGGCGATCTTCAGAAGCTGCTGCACATGCCAGCCGCTCACCGGCGCGGTTCGAAACGACCACCAATATTGTCGCCTGTTGCGCTGGATGATGCGGGGCAGCGGCCGCAGCCATTTGGGCAGGAACTTGGAAGCCGGTAGAACGCATCTGCGCTCGCTCTCAAAGTGAGCGAACAGCGCCAAATCGGAATCCGGAACCAGGAGATAATGCTTCGAGAATAAACTGACATAACGGTCAACGCTCTCGCACAGCAGGGCGCACAGTTCCAGGTCGCGCCCGTAAGTCGGGGTTAACAACGCTACAGGATTCATCTCGTAAGTCTTTCCGGCAGTTAACTTCGTTCGATTTTTGCTTAGTGATCGAGTGAGCAAGATCGGTGCCTAACCGCCGGGTAACCATGATCGGCATTTCAAGATTGGTTAATCGGCTATGCGATAACCATGACGGATATTTTCGTCGCCGCGCCGCACGCTGCTGGACCGGATATTGCTATGACCGCAGGTAAGTTCGAACCCCAAGTGGAACGTGTGAACGCATGGCGATGAAGGCGCATACGCGGCGTGATTTTCTCCGCACGGCGACAACCGTGGCGGTCGGCGTTTCCGGCACAGCCGCCCTGTCCGGGGTGTCCGCGTTTGCGACACCGCGAACGCAAGTCGCTGCCCAAGCCCCTGCTATCGCCGCGAACGCAGGGTTAATTCCGTACGGCGCCGCCGTGCGATCCGGTGCACTCGCATCCGATCCGGCCTATCGCGCGGCGATCATTGCCAATTGCCAGATCATCGTTCCCGAGGGCGAGATGAAATGGCCGGACATTCATCCGGCGCGCGGCGATTATCGATTCGAAAAAGCCGACGCGCTGATGGATTTTGCCCGCCAGAACGGCATTAAGCTTCGCGGCCACACGCTCGCCTGGTATGGCGGCATGCCGGCCTGGACCGCCGGCATCGATAGCCGCGCCGAGGCCGAGCGGGAACTGGTCGACCATATTGAAGCGGTAGTGTCCCGATATCGCGGCGCGATCCCGTCCTGGGACGTGGTGAACGAGCCGCTGGCGGACTGGCCGCAAGACGCGGATTCGCTGCGCCCGTCGATCTGGACCAGGCAATTGGGTCCGGATTATTTGCCGATCGCGCTGCGTGCGACGGCAGCCGCGGATCCCGATGCGCGGCTTGTGCTCAACGAGTACGATGTCGAATACCAAGGCCCGCGCTTTGCCGCCCGGCGCAAGGCCTTGCTTGGGTTGCTGCGTTCACTGCGCGATAAAGACGTGCCGCTGCACGCAGTCGGGCTGCAATCCCATCTGTTCGCCGGCCGCGTCCTCGATCACGATGGATTGCAGGCGTTGCTCGCGGAAATCAAGGCGCTCAAGCTCGATGTACTGATCACCGAACTCGATGTGATCGATTACGAACTGCCCGGCAAAGTGAGCGAGCGCGACGCGATGGCCGCGGATCTGGCCGCGAAGTATCTCGGATCGGTTTGCGATGTGGTCCGCCCCGCGGCGATCCTGACCTGGGGTCTGAGCGACCGTTACACCTGGGTCCCGACCTATTTCAAACGGCGGGACGGCATGCCCAATCGGCCATTGCCGCTCGACGCCGACCTTAAGCGCAAGCCGTTGTTCGATGTCATCGATGAGTTCAGGCACAAGGCAGTTTAGATGGAAATCCCTGACACCATGCCGCACCCTTCCCGCGCCCTGGCAGCGATTTCGGGCTCGCTTGATTCCTCGATCGGGACGGTGGTCTGCATTCCCTGCTTCCGCCGCCCCCAGCATCTGCGCCTGACGCTGGAGTCGCTTGCCGGTCAGCGCACCGATCGCCGGTTCGCAGTCGTCATGGTCGAAAACGACGCTTTGGCAACCGGCAGCGTGCCGGTCGCCACCGAATTCCTCCGCGCCGGCAAATTTCCGGGACTTTGCATCGTCGAGCCACGGCAAGGCAATTGCCACGCGATCAATGCCGCGTTCGAGACCGCGCTGGCGACGTTTCCCGCCGCCATCCATTTTCTGATGATCGACGACGACGAGGTTGCCTCGCCGGATTGGCTGGAGACGATGGTGTGCGCCGCCGAGGCCAGCGGCGCCGATGTGGTCGGGGGCCCGGTACTGCAGAAATTTGACGACGACACCAAGCGCGGACTGCAGCGTCATCCGGCATTTCTGCCGGCCTACGACACCAGTGGACCGGTGCCGATCATCTATGGCTGCGGCAATTGCCTGATCGAGCGATCGGTGTTTGCCAGACTTGCCAGCCCCGCCTTTGATCTGCGCTTCAATTTCCTCGGTGGTGGCGACGTCGATTTCTTCACCCGGTGCCGGCGGGCGGGCCTGCGCTTTCACTGGGTCGCGGAGGCGGTCATCGTGGAGACCGTGCCGAACAGCCGGACCCATCGAACGTGGCTGGCGATGCGCGGCTTGCGGATCGGCGCTATCAATTATCATGTCCAGCGCAAGGTGGCGCGGACGCTGTGGTCACGTGCCCGGCTGTTCGCCAAGCTGCTGGTGCTATTACCGCTGTCTCTACTTCGTGCCGGCCGGCTTTTTCTCAGCGAACACCGCCTGGTTATTGCGCTGCATCCGGTGATCGTCGCGGTCGGCAGCGCGCTGGCAGCGATCGGTCTTGAACCGCAGCCCTATAGAGCCTCGAAGATCGTGTCTTGAGCCAGTCTGTCACCACGTCGGAACTTCGCGCCGTTGTCGGAGAACTATGGCGCTGGCAGGTGATGGATGTCGTTCGCGCTACAACCTTCGTTGGCGCCTTGCTGCTGGCCTGGATATCGCTGCGGCCGTTCATCGACCTCGGCGATACGCAAATAATCGATTCAACCACAGGCAATGAAGCGCTGACCTACGCGGTGTTTGGTTGCCTCGCCATGCTGACGATTGCGCTTTCGATGCGTGACGACGCTCGGGGCCTGGCGACACTGCTGTCGCCGGGATACATGCTGTTCGGCGGCTGGATCGTCGCAAACGTGATGCTCTCGCTCGACCCCAGCACCTCGATTCGCCGCTTGGCCCTGACAACCTTCGTCACCGCCGTGGCGGCGACGCTATTGCTGTTGCCGAAAACCCAGCACCAGCTGATGCGCTGGATCGGCGTCGCGGCGCTGGCGTTGCTGGCGGTCTGCTATCTCGGAATATTGCTGGTGCCGCATCTTTCGATTCATTTGGCGACCGACGTGCAAGAGCCGGCGCTCGCCGGCAATTGGCGTGGCCCGTTCGGCCACAAAAATAACGCCGCGGGCGTGATGGCGATGCTGCTGTTTCTCGGCATCTATGTGATTCGCTCCGGCGCCTGGCTTTCCGGCGTTGCGATCGCCGCTCTCGCCTCGTTGTTCCTGTTTTACTCCGCGGGCAAGAGCTCGCTGACACTTTGCTTTGCAGTGCTGCTCTTGACCTCGCTCACCAGTTTTGTCCGCTCGTTCTGGCTTCGCGCATTGGTGCTGCTGGGACCGCTCCTGCTGCTCAATTTGCTCGGCGTCGGCACCGTGATGAACGATACCCTCGCCAGCGTCGCAAAGCTGTTGCCGCTCGATTCGAGTTTCACCGGCCGCACCGACATCTGGACCTTCGCGCTGCAGGCGTTGCAGCTGCGGCCACTGACGGGCTACGGGTTCGGCGCCTTTTGGGGCAGCAGCGCGGTGCAAAATCTGCCCGACGGCATGGAGTGGGCGGCAACCGCGGCGAACAGCCATAACGGATATCTCGATACGGCGCTGGCGTTGGGATTGCCCGGGTTGGCGCTGCTGATCCTCGTGGTGGTGATCGCCCCGTTGCGGAATTTCCAAGCCGCCGACCGCGGCGGCAATGACGGGCCGCTGGCGATGGCGTTGCTGCAGGTCTGGCTGTTCGGGGCTTACCTTTCCTCGCTCGAGAGCTTCTTCTTCGACCGTACCGATCCCTTGTGGTTCACGTTTCTGGTAGCGGTGTTCGGGCTGCACTATCTGGCGCGCTTTCGCGTCAGGGAGTGACGCCTTCAGAACTGCGCGCGGATGGCTTGCGCGACATCTTTCCACCAGCCATCGAAATCGAACGGCGCCGGTGCCAACGGCCGTTGCAGCGCCGAGACGATGCGCTCGGCGTAAGCATCGTCATCCGATCCGTGCGCAACCGGCATGATGGTGCCGCGATCGATCAGTTCCTTGAACCGCGGGTGATGGTCGAGCTCGTCCGCTTCGGCCGGACCGGTGACGATGACGGGCCGGCCCGATTGCACGCAGGCGAGAATGCTGGATCGCCGCGCCGTGAGTCCTTCCTGGAGCGGATAACAGAACGCGTCGATCGCGGTGAACAGGCCGAACACTTCATGGTCGGAAGCGACATAGCCGCTGACGATGACGTCGCCTGCTAGTCCGAGCTCGGCGGCGCGGGCGTAAAATTCGTGCTCGACATTGTCGACGCCGCGGATGAACGACCCGATATAGACGATCAGCGGGTTCTTTCCGCGCGCCTTCAAGGCCGCGCCGATGCCAAGCAGCGCATTGGGCTGCTTGCTGGGATAAATCGATCCGAAATGGCCGATCACCAGCCGTCCCTCGCCGCGCGCGGCGATCAGCCGGTGGCGCAACTCGGAATCGGCGATCCCGGCGGGCGCTTCGATGTTCGGCGGCAGCGGCGCCAGCACGCATTTTTTGGCGGTAAAGCCGACCAAGGGGTCATCGGCGAGTTCGCGCCGCACCAGGGCCGAGAACGTCACGATGGTGTCGGCAAGCAGCAGCGCCGGGATGTAGGTGACGCGGCGCAGCCAATGCAGGCCGGCCCATTCATGCTGGATCAGGATGACACGCCGCCGGCGTAGCTGTGCCATGGCGAGCGTCAACAGCGGCCGGAATATCACGCGTTTCCAGGCTACGATGGGGAAATTGCAGACCACGTTGCGCGCGGTTCCCACGGCGCGCCAGATTTCGCTAATCGACCCCTCGGTGCGCGTCAGAGTTAACGTCGTCGTGTCGCCGGGACCGAGCTTTTCGACGGTCTCGCCCAACAATCGCGTAAACTGTCCCACGCCGCACTGCATTTGCGGGCCGGCGCCGAGCAAGAGCGCTTGATATGCAGGCTCTGAAGTCATCGTGCGGTTGCCGGCGCCTTCTCTCATTATCGGCGTTAGCCATACATCCCAGACATTATCTTACCGTAAGTAGCCGCAGCCGCCCGGGGCACTTTTCTTGCCAGCTATCGACTGAGGATTGGTTCGCCGTCTCATATCGGGACAGCGCTTAGGCGCGTGCCCGGACAACTGCCGCGGTATGCGACGGCGAAGCTGCGGTGACGACGAACAGGTCTTCAAATTGGGCTGACGCGACAATGCCTGGATGCTCGGCTTGCGGGAAGTGGGTTGGTAATGGCGGTTTTGGAAGTTGGGCGGCTGGGCCGGCGGGCATTTTCCGGAGTTTCCAGCTTCCGGGTCGAATTGGTGCGCGACTGGAAGCAGGCCTTGTCCCGCTGGGGCAATGCCGGCTCTGGAACAAGCTTCCAGCATGCCCATTGGCTTGCCGCCTGGTACGGCGCGTTCGCTGCAGCCTCTCCGCTGATTGCCGTCATCTCCGATACCGCGACCGGCCAGCAGATCGCCCTGGTACCGCTGATCCATCGCGTGAAGGGCGGTATCCGTATCGTCGAATTCGCCGATCTCGACCTGACCGATTACAACGCTCCGATCCTGGGTCAGCGCGAAATCATGGACGCGCGCGCATTGTGCCAGGCATTGATGGCGGCGCTGCGCAGATTGCCTGAGGGCATCGATCTTGTCCGCCTGCGAAAGATGCCGGCCTATGTCGACGGCAGGCCAAATCCGCTGGCGTCGCTGGGACGCCCGGGTTCGTGCTCACTGAACGGCAATCTCATCGTGATCGGTGATGATTTTGAGGTTTACCGCGCGTCGATCAAGCGAATGCAGCTGCCGCGAAGCTGGCGCGTCTTCAGTCGCAATCCGGGCGCCGCATTTCGGATCATCACGGACGTTGACGAGGCCCTCGCGCTGCTCGACACCACGGATGCGCAACAACAGGCGCGCATGCAATCGCTTGGACTCCCCTTTAACTTGAATGGCGAAGCCCCGGCAAAATTCTATCGCGACCTCGTTGGTCGAGGCCTCGAAGAGGGTTATGTCATTGCATCGGCGTTGACGTGCGGCGAGGAGATAGTTGCAACCGCGCTCGGCATCAGACGAGGGACCAACTTTGTGTTCCTGCGCATCAGCAACGCCGGCAAACGATGGTCGCATTGCTCGCCAAGCCGGCTCGTCATCGAACGAACGATGGCCACCTTGCACGAGGACGGCGTTCGGCAGTTCGACTTGAGCGTCGGCAACTATGCCTTCAAGCGCCGGTTCGGCGCGGTGCCGTTTCCGCTGACAAATGCAAGTCTCGCGCTCGGCTGGCGGGGAATTCCTTACGTTCTGCGCGATCGCGCGGCGCAGTCGCTGCGAGGTCATCCCTGGTTGGCCAAAAGGGTCGGACGCGCCCTGGGTAAACTGTCACACGACGAGGAATAGGATGGCCTTATCCGCGATCACAGAGACGAAACTGCGCTTTGGTGTGCTGGATAGTTGGCGCGGTGTCGCCGCATTGCTCGTCGCGCTGTTTCATCTCAACGTCTATAGCGCGATCTATTCCCTGGATTTTGTCCGGAACGCATATCTTTTCGTGGATTTCTTTTTCGTGCTGAGCGGTTTCGTCATTACCCACAGTTATGCCGATCGTCTGCGAACCCTGGAAGGCATCGGCGCGTTTGCGATCCGGCGTTTCGGTCGCCTATGGCCGCTGCATGCCGTCGTCCTGCTCGCATTCGTTATTGTCGAATGCGCCAAGGCCGTATCCGCGGCGCGCGGCGCATCCTTCACTATTCCACCCTTCACCGGAGCTAATTCGCTTGATACCATACTGCCCAGTCTTGCCTTCGCGCAGTCGTTCGGCCTCGAACGGCAATTGACCTGGAATCCTCCGAGCTGGAGCATCTGCGCCGAGTTCTGGACCTATCTGATTTTTGCCGCCGCGCTCTTCATCGCGACAACATGGCTTTCCCGGATCCGTTTTGCGACCGCGAGCCTCATTGCCTTATTGCTGATCGGCAGCGTCGCCACCCTCATTCTATTCGCGCCACACGGCATCGACGCGACCTATGATCTCGGGCTCGTCAGATGTCTCTACGGTTTCCTCGTCGGTCACCTGACGTATCGCATTTGGCAGGCTATCTCCCATCTCAAGTTCAGGGGCGGACTTCTGGAGGTAGCTACGCCGGTCGCAATCGCTGTCTATGTGTCGGCTGTTGGACGCACCGGATATTCGCTGCTCGCGCCGCTGGTCTTTGCCGTCGTTGTCTTCGTTTTTGCCTTCGAGGCCGGACCGATCTCGAGGGCGATGTCGAACAGGGGAAATGCGTGGCTCGGCCGGATTTCTTATTCGATCTACATGTGGCAGGCCTTTATCATTTTCAATTTCGTCGATCGCCCCGTCTCCATGTTCGAGAGGATGACGGGCCGGGTATTGACGACGACCGACGGCGCAAGCTCAGCACTTGGCAATGAGGCCGGCAAGCTGATCGTATTGGGTGGCCATTTCGCGCCAATCCTGGTGACGATGCTTTATGTTGTGCTTGTCATCGCCGTGGCGAGCCTCAGCTATTATTTGATTGAGATGCCTGGTCAGGAATTGTTTGCACGCCTTGCGCGCTGGCCGTGGCGCCGGCCTGGTTCGCTTGCGCAGGATGGCGATCGGCAGCCAGCCCAATCCGCCGGCGCTGCTCACTAGAGCGTACTCATAAATCGGGTTTGGTCGCTGCGGTTTGATCGATGTCCGCCACGCCCCGATAGCGACGAAATTCTGCGTCGCACCGAAATGTAGGGATGTGTCA
>DATBYN010000316.1:0-2649 GCA_036513695.1 Bradyrhizobium sp.
GCGACGCGATCGAAGATCGGATGCGCTGATCGCTTGTAATTCGGATCGCAGAAGATCAAGATCAATTTTGATAAGTAAGGAGCCGGCGTGTAACCGGTTGAGGGCGGGGCATTATGGACGAACTGATAGGACGGCTGGCCGCCAAGGCCGGCATCGATAATGCTGTGGCTGAAAAAACCATCGGCATCATTCTGGACTTCCTTCGCAACGAGGGTCCCAGCGACAAAGTTCAGGCCTTGATCGATACTATACCCGGCGCGGAGGCCGCCATCGCGGCCTCCGGCAACAATGTCGGTCTGGGAAGGCTGATGGGCGGCGGTCTGATGGCGGTGGGCACCAAGCTGATGGGGCTCGGCTTGGGCATGGGAGACATTCAGAACGTCGCGCGTGAACTTTTCACCTTCGGCGGCGACAAAATCGGAGCGGATCAGATGGGTGAGATCATCGCAGGGACGCCGGGCCTCAGCCAGTTCGCTTAAAGCACCTTTTTCATATCGAGTACCATGACATACCCAATCACCGAGATTGACGGCCTGAGCGCCTTTTCCGCCTCGAAACTGAAATCGCTGGGCATACGCACCACAGACAAGCTGCTCGAAGCCGCCCGGACCGTAAAGGGCCGCAAGGCCTTAGCGGCGAAGACCGGCATCAGCGAGCAGCAACTCTTGGAATGGGCTAACGTCTCCGACTACATGCGGATCCCCGGCATGGGCAAGGCCAAGGTCGGGCTGGTGCGCGCTGCCGGCGTCACCACGGTCCGCGAACTCGCGCTGCGCAACCCGGCGCGCCTCGCCGAGAGCATGAAAGAGGTCAATACCAGGCGCAAACTCGTCCGCGTCCTGCCCTCGGAAAAGTCGGTCGAGCAACTGATCGAGCAGGCCCGCAAGCTTCAGCCTAAAATCAGCTATTGACGAGATCAGCTATTGACAGGAAGCGGCCCCGGGTGGGCGCGCAGCTTGACTCCCGTGCACGGACCGCGCAAAGCGACCGCATGATCGCGACCACGACCAGACCCGCTCCCGTCGCCCCGGCTGATCATCCGGTGCTGCAGGCCCTGTTGTCCCGGCCGTACCCTGCCGTGATGGGCGTGCTGAATGTCACGCCGGATTCGTTTTCCGACGGCGGAAAGTTCGTCGCGCCGGAGCGGGCGCTGGCGCAGGCCAGGCGGATGATCGCCGAGGGCGCCGACATCATCGACATCGGCGCGGAATCCACCCGGCCCTATGGCGACGCGCAAGCCGTCTCGGTCGAGGAAGAGCTTAATCGTCTGCGGCCGGTACTGGCCGAAATCGTCTCCCTCGGCGTTCCCGTATCCATCGACAGCATGAAATCGTCCGTCGTCGCGTTTGCGCTCGATGCGGGGGCCGCTATCGCCAATGACGTCTGGGGCCTGCAGCGCGATTCCGGCATGGCTGAGTTGCTGGCAGCGCACAATGTGCCCGTCATCGTCATGCACAACCGCGACCGCGTCGATGCCGATATCGACATCATGAAGGACATCGCCGCCTTCTTCACCCGATCGCTCGAGATCGCGGCGAAGGCCGGCATTCCGCGCGGCAACATCGTGCTCGATCCCGGCATCGGCTTCGGCAAGACCCAGGAGCAGAGCATCACCGCGCTGGCCCGGCTGGATGAGCTCCTTATATTCGGCCTGTCGCTATTGGTCGGCGCCTCGCGCAAGAGTTTTATCAACTCGGTGGTGCCGTCGGAACCGGATCGGCGCCTGGGCGGCTCGATCGCGGCACATGTCATTGCGGCAAACAGCGGGGCGCGGATTATCCGGACCCACGATGTGTCGGAAACCGTACAAGCGCTGCGGGTAGCGGCGGCGATCTGGGACAAGCGATGAGCGATACGATCTTCACCAAGGGCATCGTGATCCACGCCCGTCACGGCGTGATGGACCATGAGACCGAGGTCGGGCAGCGTTTTGTCATCGATCTCGAACTATCGACCGATCTGTCGGAATCATCGCGCACCGATCGCCTCGCCGATACCGTGTCCTATTCCAACGTGGTTGCAACTGCGACGGCGGCCTTCAAGGATGCCAATTACAAGCTCCTGGAGCGCGCGGCCGGCGCCGTGGCCGATGCCATCCTGGCGGCATTTCCTCGCGTCAGCGCCGTGAAAGTCACCGTGCACAAGCCGCACGCGCCGATCGCCGCGATCTTCGACGATGTCGGTGTGGTCTTGACCCGCACGCGGCAATCAGCCTCTCATGGCTGACGCGCTGATCGCGCTCGGCGGCAATGTCGGCGACGTCCGCGCGACATTTCAGAAGGCGATTGCCAATATTTGTGGAATGACGCAGGCAGCGCTTTTGGCGCGCTCGTCGGACTATGCCACCCCACCCTGGGGCGAAGAGCAGCAGGATCGTTTTATCAATGCCTGCATCGAAATCGAAACCAGCCTCGATCCCCACGCGCTATTGTTCGCGCTGCACAAGATCGAAAAAAAGTTCGGCCGCGACCGGAGCAAGGAAACGCGATGGGGTCCGCGCACGCTCGACCTCGATCTGATCGCCTATGACGATGTCTCCCTGCAAAAGCCGGAACTGACGCTGCCGCACCCGCACCTGTTCGAACGCGCCTTCGTGCTGGTGCCGCTTCTGGAGATCGCGCCCGACCGTCTCATTGCGGGACGCAGCGT
>DATBYN010000317.1:0-9040 GCA_036513695.1 Bradyrhizobium sp.
TCGCCGCCCAGATCGAGGGCGAGGTCGCGGTGCTCAAATTGGCCGATCCGGGCTCGCCGACGCTAGTGCAAGATAAGGAATCCAAAGGCGCGCTCTACGTACTGATGCCGATGCGGGTGTGAAGAGCTCCAAACAATCCCCGGACCTACCCTCTCCCCTTGTGGGCTAAGGCGTGCACACATCTTTTGATCAGTGATCGGCGTCTACGAAAAACGCGAGCCTTATCAATAGTCGCTGCGGTACCGACGTGTAGGCACTTCCAAAACCGAGGGTCATCTAAGTGCCTGTATTTGAGTCGGTTTTCGAGATGTGTGCATGCGCTAGCCCCCTGTGGGAGAGGGTGGCGCCTCACGCAGTGAGGCGACGGGTGAGGGGTTCGCGCCGCAGACACCACACCATCGGCCGACCGCCAAGCGCATCCGCAATTTCGCAAAAAAGATGCGCCGTGAGCCAACCGAGGCAGAGGCGGCGATGTGGCGACTGTTTCGTGACCGACGGCTCGCGCTCTTCAAATTTCGCCGGCAGGTCCCATTTCAAAACTTTATTATCGACTTCGTCTGCTTCGAAAAGCGCATGATCATCGAGATCGATGGTAGTCAGCATGCATCGTCCGATCGCGACGCCGCGAGAGATACCGTCCTGATGGCAGAAGGTTTTCAAATCGCGCGCTACTGGAACAATGACGTGTTACAACGACCTGCGGTTTTGGAGGACATCTTCGCAAAGCTCGCCGAGCGGTAAGAACCCCTCACCCGTCGCCGAACTTTCGTTCGGCGCCACCCTCTCCCACAAGGGGAGAGGGGAAGAAAGATCGACATCCCATCTCCCATGACCGCCTCGCGCATCCATCGCCTGACCCTCACCCATTTCCGCAACTATCGCGCCGCACAGCTTCAGACGCGGGGGGGCGTGGTGGCGCTGGTTGGGCCGAATGGAGCGGGAAAGACCAACTGCATCGAGGCGATCTCGTTTTTGTCGCCGGGACGGGGCTTGCGCCGCGCCACGCTCGAGGATGTCGCTGACAATCAGGGCGACGGCTCGTGGGCGGTGTCCGCCGAGGTCGAGGGCGCGCTTGGGCTCGCAACGCTCGGCACCGGCATCGATGCGCCGGGCGCCGATACCCCTACAACCGGCCGGCGCTGCCGGATCGACCGCGAACCGGTCAACTCTGCCACCGCGTTCGGCGATCATTTGCGCATGGTGTGGCTGACGCCTGCGATGGATGGGCTGTTCCTGGGAGCGGCATCGGAGCGGCGGCGATTCTTCGACCGGCTGGTGCTGGCGATCGACAGCGAGCATTCGAGCCGGGTGTCGGCGCTGGATCGAAGTTTACGCTCGCGCAACCGGCTGCTCGAAGTGCGCAATTACGACGACCATTGGTGCGATGCGATCGAACGCGAAACCGCCGAACTCGCGGTCGCGGTGGCGGCGACACGCGGGCAGACCGCGACAAAACTCGCCGCGATGCTGCGCGCTCGCGGCGAGGCTTCCGGCTTTCCGTCGGCGAACATCATGCTCGACGGCTGGATGGAAAACGCCCTGCTCACCGAGCCCGCCACCGCGATAGAAGATCGTTACCGCGAGATCTTGCGCAACAGCCGCGCGCGCGACGCCGCCGCCGGCCGCACCCTCGACGGTCCGCATCTGACCGATCTGCAGGTAATTTACGCGCCGAAGAACGTGCCGGCCCGCGATGCCTCGACCGGCGAACAGAAGGCGCTGCTGATCGGGCTGGTGTTGGCGCATGCCGCCCTGGTCGCGGAGATGACCGCCATCACGCCGCTCTTGCTGCTCGACGAGGTGGTCGCGCATCTCGACCCCGACCGGCGCGTCGCGTTGTTTGGCGAACTGACAAAACTCGGCGCCCAGGTCTGGATGACCGGCGCTGATCCCCAGGCCTTTTCCGGCATCGGCGCGGCGAGCGAGATTTTCAACGTCGAGTCCGGCCAGATCACCCGGCGCGCGTGAAGCGCGCGAGGAACCAATTTGAACCAAACTCTCCGCCCGGATGTACTCATAAATCGGTTTGCTTGACCGGGTAGCTCTCCGCCAGGAACATGCGGACGCGGCGCGAATTCGAATTCTCTCCGGTCGACAGTACACGTCGCTCTCGCTAGAACTCAGAGCTTCGAACCGCCATCCACGTGGATGATATCGCCGGTGATCCACCGGGCATTGTCCGATGCCAGGAAGGCGATCACGCCACCGATGTCGTCGGGCTGCGCGAGGCGCTTCAGCGCCTGCATGCCCAGCGCGTCGTCGCGACCCAGGTCTGTCTTGGTGAAGTTCAACATGTCCGTCTCGACGACTCCGGGCGCGACGGCATTGACGCGGATACCACGTGCGCCAAGTGTCGAGGCCAAATGCCTCACCAAAGTGTCGATGGCGCCCTTGGTTGCTGCATATGCTGGTTCCGTTCCAACAACGGCGCGCGCCGCGAGCGACGAGAGGAAAACGATGCTGCTTCCCTTCGACATGATCGGAAGCAGCTGCTGCACAAGAAAGAACGGTGCGCGGACGTTGACTGCGAAGAGCTTATCGAAATCCTCGACCGTCGTTTCCTCGATGGTCGCCGCTTTCAAGAGCCCTGCATTGGCGACAAGGATGTCCAGGCGATCTCCGACAATGCCGCGGGCCTGCCTGGCAAGCTTGCTGGCGCCGTCCGCGGCGGCGAGGTCGGTCGCTATGGCATCCGCTCGGCCGCCGGCTTCGCTTATCTCTGCGACAACATCGTCGGCTTCCTTCGCTCCACGGCCGTAATGCACGAGAACCTGGGCGCCGGCGGCAGCGAGCGCGAGTGCGCTGGCGCGTCCTATGCCCCGTGAAGCGCCGGTAACGAGAGCGGTTTTGCCGGTCAGATTAGGCATTGATCATCGTCCTGATTGTTGCTGTGGCGGATGACGTGACCGCTTTCGATCCTCACACGCCTCGACGCTCGTCCGCCGACAGGAACATCGAGACATGACGGACGAAGAGTTCGGGATACTGGTACTGCGAGCCGTGATTTGCGTCGGGATAGAGGATGAGTTGGGCGTTCGGCAGCTGCTGCTGCAGGATGAACGAGTTCACGGAGTAGATAATCACGTCCTTGCCGCCGTTCACGACCAGCGTGGGCTGGCGGATCGACTTGAGATATTCGAACGGTTTCTCCTGCGGCGCGCCCCATTTGCCGATCGCTTCGAGTTGGGCGGGCGCGACTGTCCCGTTCACCTCGGGATCGCGATTCTCGCGGCGCAGCCGGAAGCGCTTGAGGAATTCACGTCCTGCAGCCTGGCTCTTCTCGGACGGCGTGAAGTGCACGCGAAGCCAAAGATGATCGGGCTCGTCATAGGTGGCGCCGAAGATTTCCTGCGCCTCTGGCGTGAGCGTGGCCATGCCCTCGCCGCCGCGCGGACCGGTCCCGACCAACACGAGGCGCCTGACGAGGTCGGGCGCCTGAAGTGCGATTTCCTGCGCGACAAAGCCGCCAATCGAGAAGCCGAGCACATCGACTTTCGCCAATCCCAGCGCCTTGATGAAGGCCACCGCGTTGGCGCCCATTTTCTCGAACGTAGTGGGCACCTCTCCAGAAGAACTGGATACGCCGGCGTTGTTGAACAGGATCACTTCGCGGTCTCTGGCGAAACCGTCGATCACCGCCGGATCCCAATGGTCCATGGTGCCGGTGAAGTGCTGGTTGAAGACGAGCGGCACACCGGCCGCATCGCCAAAGCGGCGATAGGCAAAGCGGATGCCGTTAGCTTCGACGAACTGCGTCGGGGCGGTCTGGTGACTGTGCTGGGTCATTTGAGAGTCCTTCTGGCGGTGGCGCTTAAGCCGATATGCTAAGTGGTCGAAAGGCGGGCGGCCTCGGGAAGACCTCCCTCAATTGGGCGCGGAGTAAACCTCCGCGCCGGGACAGGATCAGTTCGCGGTCATGCCGCCGTCGACGTTAAGGACCTCGCCCGTGATCCACTTGGCTCCGTCCGACGCGATGAAGACGATACCGTCGGCGATTTCCTCGGCGAGGCCGAGACGATCCAGCGGAACCTGCCCCACCAGGCCGGCCTTGTTCTCGGCTGTGCCGGTGAAGCGGGTCAGCATGCCCGTGTCCGTGGGGCCAGGCGCGACGGCGTTCACGCGAATTCCCGACTTGGCGACCTCGAGCGCCACCGACTTGGTGATGCCTTCGACGGCGTGCTTTGCGCCGACGTAGATCGAGGCGTAAGCCGCGCCCCTGTGTCCGTAGGTCGACGAAATATTGATGATGCTGCCGCTCCCCTGCGCCTGCATGGCGCGCACTTCGTGCTTCATGCTCAGGACGACGCCGAGAACGTTGGTCTCGAAGGTCTGGTTGAAGGTCTCCGCAGTCTGGTCGATGATCGGGCCGACCGCACCTTCGGTGGCGGCGTTGTTTACCGCGACATCGAGACGGCCAAACCGTGCGACAGTCTTGTCGACCATGGCGCGGACGTCATCCTCCTTGCGGACGTCGGCGTTGATGAACTCGGCCTCGGAACCCAAAGAACGCAGTTCCTTGACGAGCGCCTTGCCGGCCTCATCGCGCCGACCGGCAACGACCACCCTCGCGCCCTTCTTGGCGAAGGCCACGGCGGCGGCGCGCCCGATGCCGGTTAATCCACCTGTGATCAATACGACTGGGTTGCTCATTTTGTAATCCTCGCAATTTGCTGCCCTACCGGCAGAGTATGGAAGCGGAACGTCTGATCGCGGCTATTGGAGACCGAGAACAGTCGCAAGCGCTTCCGTTGAGAGCCATGTAGGCTCCCCTGGCGCCCGCGAAAAAGACTTTGTAAGCTTGAGGGCATGCCTTGGAGGTATGGAATATGGAACTACGACACCTTCGCTATTTCATCGCGGTCGCCGAGGAGGGCAGCCTGACGCTCGCGGCTGAGAGAAGGCTGCACACGGCGCAGCCTTCCCTCAGCCGCCAAATCCGCGATCTCGAATATGAGGTTGGCGTCCAATTGATGAGCCGCAGCGTGCGCGGCATCGAATTGACCGCCGCAGGCAAGGCCTTTCTCGACCATGCCCGGCTGGCGCTGGCGCAGGTCGATGCCGCGGTGGAAACAGCGCGCAGGGCCGCACAGCCAGCAAGAAAGACGTTCGCCATCGGCTTCCAAACCGGTCACGAGATGAACTGGCTGCCGCGGGCCATGCATCTGCTGCGCGACGAGCTGAAGAACATCCAGGTCACGATATCCAGCGACTATTCGCCGGACCTAGCCGAGGCGCTGGTCCGCGGCCGGCTCGACGTAGCCTTCCTGCGCGCCGAGCCGACCTTCGAGTTGTGCTACGAGGTGGTGGACCACGAGCCATTGATCGTCCTGATGCCGAGCGACCATCGCCTCATCAGCCGCGAAGCGATTCACCCGCGGGAATTCGTCGACGAGATCTTCATCGGCGGTTCGAACAAAGCCACAGTGCTGCGCGCCGTGACCGAGGACTATCTGCGCCGCTCCGGGCTCAACATCAAACTGGATCATGGGGTGGACAACATGGCGATGGCGATGTCCTTGGTTGCGTCCACCCGCGGGTTGGCGCTTATGCCCGCCTATGCGAAGAATCTGCTACCGTGGTCCGTGGTCAGCCGCCCGCTGGAGGGTGAAGCGCCAACGATCGATCTCGCCGTGGGTTACAGCAAGGCGAACACTTCGCCGGTTCTCAAGCTGTTCCTCTCCAGAATTGATGAGTTAACCGCCCGAATATCCAGCAAGGCCCGCCGAACGAGCGGACCGGGATCGGCCGCAGCGCCGCGATGATGTGAGTGCAGACTCAAGCCTCTAAACCAAGGATCGAAACATGCGCTACAAACTCGCCGACCAGTTCTCCGGCGATCTGCCATTTTCGGCTTGACCCGGCCGCCTCGCGCAGCGGCCGGGTGCGAAAAAACCGGAATTTCGGGACCAGGAGTCAACCCTCGAATCGCGCTTTTGAGGGGCGCCCGAATCGGCTTCTGGACGGCTTGAAAAACACGTTAAAAATCCTACTTATTCAATAGCTTGCTGCGAGATACTTTGCGCTAGGCGCAATGCGTCTTTCATGGCACAAATAGACTAATCAGCGCTTCCTTTGCGCCGCTGATTCGAAGCCATCCTCGAAGGCCTTACATGACAGAACCTGCCCGGCAGCCGATCGCCGACACAGAGCAGACCATTCCCATCGAATACGGCGCGGAATCGATCCGGGTTTTGAAAGGCCTCGATGCCGTGCGCAAGCGGCCGGGCATGTATATCGGCGACACCGATGACGGATCTGGCCTCCACCACATGGTCTACGAGGTCGTCGACAACGCCATCGACGAGGCGCTGGCCGGCCACGCTAGCGCGGTAGAAGTCGTGCTCAACGCTGACGGCTCGGTCACCGTGCGCGACGACGGCCGCGGCATTCCCGTCGACATCCACAAGGGCGAAGGCATTTCGGCGGCCGAGGTCATCATGACCCAGCTGCATGCCGGCGGAAAATTCGACCAGAATTCCTACAAGGTTTCCGGCGGCCTGCACGGCGTCGGCGTCTCCGTGGTCAACGCGCTGTCGAGCAAATTGCAATTGCGGGTCTGGCGCGACGGCAAGGAGCATTTCATCGAATTCGCCCATGGCGACGCGGTGGCTCCGCTCAAGGAAGTTGGCGATGCCCATGGCAAGCGCGGCACCGAGGTGACGTTCCTCGCCTCGAAAGGGACCTTTACTAACGTCGAATATGATTTCGCGACGCTGGAGCATCGTCTGCGGGAACTTGCGTTCCTGAATTCCGGCGTCAACATCGTGTTGTCCGACATGCGCCACGCGGTCGAGAAGCGCGAGGCGATGCATTATGACGGCGGCGTCGAGGAGTTCGTCAAATATCTCGACCGCAACAAGAAGCCGATGGTGCCCGCGCCCATCATGATCAACGCCGAGATGAACGGCATCGGCGTCGAGGCCGCCTTATGGTGGAACGACAGCTACCATGAGAACGTCTTGTGCTTCACCAACAACATCCCGCAGCGCGACGGCGGCACCCACCTTGCCGGTTTCCGCGGAGCGCTGACGCGCCAGGTCAACGGCTATGCGGATGCCATCGCCAAGCGCGAAAAGATCGCATTAACCGGCGATGACTGCCGCGAGGGCCTCACCGCGGTGCTGTCAGTAAAAGTACCCGATCCGAAATTTTCATCGCAGACTAAAGACAAGCTGGTGTCCTCGGAAGTGCGTCCGGTGGTCGAGAACGTCATCAACGAGGCGCTGGCCGCCTGGTTCGAGGAACATCCGACCGAAGCAAAAGTCATCGTCAGCAAGGTGGTGGAGGCCGCCGCGGCCCGCGAGGCGGCGAGAAAGGCGCGCGAGCTTACGCGGCGCAAGGGCGCGCTCGACATGGCTTCCATGCCCGGCAAGCTCGCTGAGTGCCAGGAACGCGATCCCGCCAAATCCGAGCTCTTCATCGTCGAGGGAGATTCCGCCGGCGGCAGCGCCAAGATGGGCCGCAACCGCGCATTCCAGGCGGTGCTGCCGCTGCGCGGCAAGATCCTCAATGTCGAGCGCGCGCGCTTCGACAAGATGCTGGGCTCCGAGCAGATCGGCACGCTGATCACGGCACTGGGCACCGGCATCGGCCGCGACGACTTCGATCTCTCAAAGCTGCGCTACCACAAGATCATTCTGATGACCGACGCCGATGTCGACGGCGCCCATATCCGCACGCTGCTGCTGACGTTCTTCTTCCGGCAGATGCCGACGCTGATCGAGGGCGGCTACCTCTATATCGCGCAGCCGCCGCTCTACAAGGTGAACCGCGGCAAGTCCGAGCAATATCTGAAGGACGAGCGCGCGCTGGAAGATTATCTGATCACGACCGGGCTTGAGGACTGCGTCTTCAAGCTCGCCTCCGGTGAAGACCGCAGCGGCCGCGACCTGCAGTCGCTGGTCGAGGATGCCCGCGTCATCCGCAACGTGCTGCACAATCTGCACAGCCGTTATAACCGCAAGGTGGTCGAGCAGGCAGCGATCGCCGGCGTGCTCAATCCGAACATTATCGGCAACGTCGAGACCGCCAACGCGGCCGGGGGCTATATCGCGCGGCGGCTGGATGCGCTGGCCGATGAAGTCGAGCGCGGCTGGACCGGGCGCTTCACCGAGGGCGAAGGCTTTGTCTTTGAGCGCACCGTGCGCGGCGTGAAAGACGTCGCCATCATCGACGACGCGCTGCTCGGCTCAGCCGACGCGCGCAAGCTCGACGAATACGCCGGCAGGCTGCAGGAAGCCTATCCGCGCCCCGGCCTGTTGCGGCGCAAGGACAGCGAAACCACGATACACGGGCCAGTTAGCCTGTTCGAAGCCGTGACCGACGCCGGCCGCGAGGGGATAAAACTGCAGCGCTACAAAGGCCTCGGCGAAATGAACCCGAACCAGCTCTGGGAGACTACGCTCGACACCAACGAGCGCTCGCTGCTGCAGGTCAAGGTCAAGGAAGTCGACGAGGCCGACGACATCTTCACCAAGCTGATGGGCGATATCGTCGAGCCGCGCCGCGAATTCATCCAGGACAATTCGCTCAGCGCGAATGTCGATGTGTGATTGATCGGCGAGGTGGGTCCCCATGAAAGTTCATGATGTCCCACCCAACCTTGACACCGGCGCGGTGCTGGCCGGCGCGCAATTCGCCGACGCGTTTTGCATCACCGTGGACCGCACCACGCTCGACGCGCGCAGGGCGGCCGAAAAAATGCTGGGCCGGTCGCCGCCATGGGTCGAGCTACTACTTTCGTTGCGACATCGCCTGGTCGCGCCGTTTGGCCTGAAGACACGCGCGCCGAAGGAGAGCGGCGCCGATATCATTGGACCCTTTCCGGTGGTGAGCCAGACCCCCGACCGCCTGGTCGCGGGATTTAACGACAAGCACCTGGATTTTCGTCTCGTGGTCGACGTGGCGGCCGCAGGCCAGAGCCAGAGTGTTACCGCGACGACGCTGGTGCTAACGCACAATTTGCTCGGCAGAGCCTATCTGGCGATCATCATGCCGTTCCATCGGCTGATCGTCCGCGCGCTGCTGCGGCAGGTCGCGA
>DATBYN010000318.1:0-3754 GCA_036513695.1 Bradyrhizobium sp.
ACCCCGCTGCCGGGGTTGCCGCCGACCGCGATCGACGAGCAGCTCTTCGGCGGCAGCGCAATCGCGGTTTCGGCGCTGGAGGATGCGCGTCCGGCCGATACTCTATGTTTCGCGATCGATGGCTATGATCCGGTCCCCGGAACGCATGGCGGCATCAGCCGGACTGCGCGGGAGATCGCCGCGATGCGCCGCACTCACGACCTGCGCCGCAGAATTGCTTTGCTCGGCGAGCGGGTTCCCCCGACCCAGCGCAGCGACGTCGACGTCAGGCGATGCCTCTCAGAGGCGAGCAATGCGACGATGACGATTCTGCATCTGGTTCACGAGGTCAGCGCCGTCGAGTTTGCCGTCAAGATGGCCGATTTCTCGGCGGCCGCGGTTACACGGCGGTGGCGAGCCGGAGAAAGCGACATCGGGACCAGCTTGGCGCATCCCCGCTGGCTCGCGCCGCCGCCGCGTATTTCCGGTATTGTCGTGCACGAAGTACGCGGCGGCTTGGCTGCCCCGCCGCACTGAATCTCCGACTGAAAAACCGAAGTTGATGTGAATGGCGTGTCCCGGCCGCCATAGACGCCCACGATTTAAGCAAGTGTTTTGATCTGCCCTAATAAAGGGCATCGTTAACCAAGTTTTGAAACATTGCCCCCGATGGTTGCAATGCTCGGGGAAGAGATCTCCCACGCCCTTGCCTAAATGACTGGCAATACAAATATACCCTTGAAATCACAAAAGTTTTGGGATGGGATGATTTCGCCTTTGGATCGATCGAAATGGGAACCGCTTCGACAGTTTGGAATTTCCCGAGCGCGGGGGCGGGTAAATTCGAGGATATATGCTGTACGACACTTACCAGGTACACAGCGACGTACTCGCCCCGATTCGCCTGATGGCCGAGTTTTTCCGCGGCGTGCTGACCCAGCCATGGCCGCTGATCGAGAATGCTCCGCTGGTGAGGAGCGCGGCGGCAGCGATGGAGCTGCTTTCCAATGCCGGCATGTCGCACGATCGGCCGGAATTTGGCATCCACAAGGTGGTCGTCGGCGGCGAGGAGGTTGGCGTGACCGAAGAGGTCGTTGCCTCGCATCCTTTCTGCCAGCTCCTCCATTTTCGCAAGGATGAAACCCGGGACGAGCCGACGGTACTCGTGGTGGCGCCGCTCTCGGGTCATTTCCCGACGCTGTTGCGCGGCACCGTCGCGACCTTGTTGCCCGACCACAATGTCTACATCACCGACTGGGTAAATGCGCGAAACATCCCGCTGCTTTATGGCCGGTTCGATCTCGACGACTTTGTCGATGTGGTGAGCCGGTTCGTCCGTCTCTTGGGGCCGAAGATCCATGTGATGGCGGTGTGCCAACCTTCGGTCCCGGTGCTGGCCGCGGTGTCTCTGCTGGCGGCTGCTGGCGACCCCTGCCAGCCGGCCTCAATGATCCTGATGGGCGGTCCGATCGATCCGCGGGCGAACCCGACCGAGGTTAATCGCTTCGCGATGGCGCATTCGCTCGACTGGTTCGACCGCACCGTCATAACCACGGTGCCGGCGCGGTATACCGGAGCCTTTCGGCGGGTCTATCCCGGCTTTCTCCAGCTCGCCGGTTTTCTCAGCATGAATTTCGACCGGCACGTCTCGGCGCACTGGTCGATGTTCCACAATCTGGTGAAGGGGGACGGCGACGGCGCGGCGGCGACCCGCGCTTTTTATAAAGAGTACAGCTCGGTCATGGATTTGCCGGCGGATTTCTACCTGCAGACCATCAAACGCGTCTTTCACGACCATGACCTGCCGCTCGGGCGTTTTTTGGTGCGTGGCGACCCGGTCGAGCCGCAGGCGATCGAGCAGACCGCCTTGATGACCGTAGAGGGCGAGAATGACGACATTTGCGCGGTCGGGCAGACCCTCGCCGCGCACGATCTCTGCACCGGCATCCCGCCGGCGAAAAAGCTGCACCACCTCCAGCTCAAAGTCGGCCATTATGGCGTGTTCCACGGCCGCCGCTGGCAGACCGAGACTTACCCCAAGGTCAAGGCGTTCATCCGCGCGCAGGGGTAAACGCCACCGAGAGCATCCCTCTACCGCAGCAGACGAACGGACCCGCCTTGAGCTGCCAGTAGCTTGGTAGCCTCCATATCGAAGGAAACGAAGGTCTCTGCACCAAGCCAGCTTCCTTCATAGGAAATGACGCCGTCGGCGAAATCACCGCCCGCGTCGAGCATCGCCAGACCCGCTTCCACTGCCAGCCGGTTAACCAGGATATTTGCGCCATTCATCAAACGTCGAACCGCTTCGGCTATATCCCCCGCCGGGACTTTATAGGCCTGCGACAGCACCCAAACCAACTCGCAAAGCGCCGGTAACGCCAGCGCAATCGCATCCGCCTTTGCCAATTCCGCCTGAGCCAGTTTGCTTTGCCGTTCGTCATCACCCGTAATGGCTCGAACGAGGACATTCGTATCGGCGGTAATCTTCATCGCCTGCCGGCCCAACCCCGTCTCGCGACCTCGTTGATTTGCTCGGTCGACAAGGATGGGCCGTTCTCCTGCTTCAAAAAATCAAAGACATCCGAAATCTTACCCTTAGGCCGCGAGGCCTTTATCTCAATCCGGCCATCCGGAAGCTTGTCGACGATAATTTTTTCGCCAGGCTGCGCGCCGAGATGCTTTAGGAGATCCTTGCGCAGCGTAATTTGCCCTTTGGCAGTGACGGTAAGCGTGCTCATGACGTGGCCTCCGCAGGACAACGTAAGGGAAACTATCCTTACTTTCAAGAGCGATCGACCAAGTGCGACCCAGCCTGCGCGATCAGGCGGCGGCGCGGGAATGGTCCTTTGGAAGCGCCAGCCACTGGGCCATCAGCTTGCCGCTGTCGGCCTCGAATCTTTGGTCGAGCAGTTGCGAGCCGAGAATGCGGTCGACCCGAAAATTGCGAAAGTCGTTCCGCAATTCGCACCACGCACCGAGAAGGGTTACATCGACATAATAGGCCATCGCGGTCGGCCAGATCGTTCTCTGCGTGCGACGGCCTTCTTCGTCGACATAGGCGATGGCAAGCTTGCGCGTCTCGCGGATCGCGTTGCGCAGCTGCGACAGGTCGATCCCGTTGACCGCCGGGGCGCTGCCCTCGGATACGAAAAGCGGCGCCGCGACGAGTTGCGACTGTAATTCCCGCGGAACCACAGCGGCGAGCTTGGCGAGCACGCTTTCTGCCGCTTTCTGGAGTTTCGGATCGCGCAGGCGACGCAATAGCCGCACGCCGATCGCAATCGCGTCGGTCTCCTCGAGCGTGAACATCAATGGCGGCAGGTCAAAGCCGCGCCGCAGCACATAGCCGAGCCCGGGCGCCCCTTCGATCGGCACGCGGCTCGCCTGCAAGGCGGCAATGTCGCGATAGATCGTGCGGACCGTCACTTCCAGCTTCTCGGCGATCGCCGCTGCCGCAAGCGGATGCCGGGCCGCGCGTAACGTCTGAATGATATCGAACAGGCGGTCGGCGCGGCGCATTGACGGCTCCTGACAGAACGCTGTCAGTATCACCCTGTTAACCTCCCTAAGCAACGCTTGGAAGGAGGGACGGATGGTTTCGATCCATGTCGATATAGAGCAGGCCGAGTGGACGCCGGGCATCCCGTTCTATGGACCGGCAGCGCGCTATGAAGGCAAAGACATCGTGCAGCTCAAAGTGCTCAGCGATCGTCGGGCGGAAGGTGGCGGCATCGCGTGGCTCGGCAAATTCTCGCCGCCGCCGGGGAAGCTGATC
>DATBYN010000319.1:0-3514 GCA_036513695.1 Bradyrhizobium sp.
GCCCATTCTACACCGCCGAACATGAAGCCTATCGCGAGGTGGTGCGGCGCTTTGTCGAAAAGGAGATCGAGCCCTACGCCCATGAATGGGACGAGGCGGGCGGATTTCCGCGGGTGCTTTACGAAAAAGCCGCCGCGATCGGGCTGTTGGGACTGGGCTTCCCGGAAGAATATGGCGGCACCGAAGTCGACAATTTCATGTGGATCGTCGCGGTCCAGGAATTGGCGCGGGCCGGCGCCGGCGGCGTCAGCGCCAGCCTGAAGAGCAATTCGATCGGCGCGCCGCCAATCGCGCGCGCCGGCAGCCCCGAATTCAAGGCGCGGGTCCTGCCCGAGATTCTCTCCGGCAAAAAGATCTCGGCGCTGGCAATTACCGAGCCGAGCGGCGGCTCCGACGTCGCGAACTTGCGCACCTCAGCGCGCCGCGACGGCGATTGCTATGTCGTCAATGGCGAAAAGACGTTTATCACCTCCGGTATGCGCGCCGATTACATCACGACCGCGGTTCGGACCGGCGGCCCGGGGCCGGAGGGCGTTAGCCTGCTAGTGATCGAGGGCGATACGCCCGGGCTTTCCCGCACGCCGTTGAAGAAAATGGGTTGGTGGGCTTCCGACACCGCGACCCTGCATTTTGATAACTGCCGCGTGCCGGCCGGAAACCTGCTCGGCGAAGAGGGCCGGGGTTTCAAGATCATCATGCATAATTTCAACAGCGAGCGGCTGACCATGGCGGCCGGCTGCATCGCGGCGGCGCGGGTCTGCCTCGAGGAGGCGACCGAATACGCAAAACAGCGGCACACCTTTGGAAAACCGCTGGCGCAGCATCAGGTGATCCGGCACAAATTGGTCGACATGGCACAGCGGGTGGCGGCGTCGCAGGCGATGCTTGAAATGTTGGCGTGGCGGCTCGATCACGGCGAAAGCCCGGTCGCCGAGATCTGCATGCTGAAGAATCAGGCCACCCAAACCATGGCGTTCTGCGCTTCCGAAGCGGTGCAGATTTTCGGCGGCGCCGGCTATATGCGCGGCATCAAGGTCGAGCGCATCTACCGCGATGTCAAGGTCAATGCGATCGGCGGCGGCAGCGAGGAGATCATGAAGGATCTGGCGAGCCGGCAGATGGGACTTTAGCGATGCCTACCCACTTCCGTCATTCCGGGGCGCGAGCCAACGGGTCCGGCCTTCGGCCGGCCCGATGACAGGCTCCGCGAGCGAGCCCGGAATCCATAACCACGATTGGGGGTTATGGATTCCGGGCCTGCGCCAAGGGGCGCATCCCGGAATGACGAGGAAACTGACAAAGATGCTCATCACCGCTGACCACGACGCAGAGGACGGAACGACATGATCACGCTGTATCATTGCCACGCCGCGCGCTCGTTCCGGCCGCTGTGGATGCTGGAAGAGATGGGGCTGCCGTATGAGCTGAAAATGCTGCCATTCCCGCCGCGGGTATTTGCAAAAGAATATCTCGCGCTCAATCCGCTCGGCACCATTCCGCTGATGATCGACGGCGAAAGCAGAATGACGGAATCCTCCGGCATCTGCCATTATCTCGGCACCAGATACGGGCCGACGCCGCTGATCATCGGTGAGGTCGAGCCGGCCTATGGCGCCTTCCTGAACTGGATGTATTTTAGCGATGCGACGCTGACCTTTCCGCAAACGCTGGTGCTGCGCTACAGCCAACTCGAGCCGGAGGAGCGGCGCAATCCGCAGGTCGCCACCGATTACGCCAAATGGTTCCTGGGCCGGCTGCGGGCGGTCGAGGCCGCCACCGCCAACGCGGAAACACTGGTCGCCGGTCGCTTTACCGCGGCCGATATCGTGATCGGCTATGCGTTGCGGCTGGCCGAAAATATTGGATTGGCAAAGGATTTCGGGCCAAACGTTAACGCCTACTGGCAGCGCCTGCAGACCCGCGAGGGGTTCAAACGAGCCGTTGCAGCTGAAAATCAGGCCGGCGAGGAGCAAAAGGTGGCCCCGCGCGTCCGCTGATCCACACCTCACAATCCGGCGATCTCGTCGATGACAGGTGCCGAATTTGCGCTATGGTTGGCGCCGGCCCGCGAGGGTTCCGCAGCGGCCGAAGAGCCGCAGCAGGGAGGACCAGCCATGGACGCCCGAACCAGTTCCGGCCATTTGATGCTGATCACGCCCGAGCGTGTGTTTTACGCAGGTCTGCTCGGCCGGCCGCGCGAGCGCTGTCCCGGCGCGCTTCATGTCTATGTGGCGATCAAAGGCGGATTGCGCCTGACGACGGGAGACGGCAGTGAAGCCTGCGGCGAACTGTTCACCGTGCGGCCGAATGTCCAGCATACCATCTCCAGCGACTATCGTTCGGCGATTTGTGTCGTGATCGAACCGGAGAGCGTAGCCACTGGCGCGTTCGACGCGCTTGCCGAGAAGCTGTCGGGACCCGAAGCGCCACTTATCGCCTGCCGCATTCGCGCCGCGTATGACCAATTACGCGAGCTGCCTCATCGCGACGGCATCTCTAGCGCCGAGCTCGATGTCTTGTGCTTTGGCGAAATGTTGCCGCCGCGCGCGCTCGACCCGCGCGTGGCGAGGTCGATTGCGCAAATCGATACATTTTCCGGCGAGCCGGTGACGGCGGCAGACTGCGCGCTAGCTGCCGGATTGTCCGGCTCGCGCTTCCTGCACCTGTTCAAGCAAGAGACCGGGATCTCGTTTCGCGCCTTCCGGGCCTGGAAGCGCGCGCGCCATTTGCTGCATTTTGCCAACCAGAACATCAATCTCGCGCATCTGGCACAGGATATCGGCTATCCCGACTCGACCCATTTCAGCCACTCGATCCGCCGGTTTTACGGCTTAAAGCCGCGCGCGATTTTCTCCGGCTCTCGCGATCTTGCGATATACCGCAGCGGGCGCGCGGAGGGAGACGCGGTGATTTCGCGAATTTCACTCGTCGTCCCGGCGAACGACCCATACCGCGTGATCCATCGATAAGGCAGCGTGGCAGACGCCTTCCCGTAACAACCGACGCCGGTGGCTATGGGTCCCGGCCTTCGCCAGGACGACGTGGCGCGTCACAAATTCGCCCCCTGAATCACCTCGCCGAACCTCACCCAGCCTGCCCCTTCGAACCGCTGCAACTGGATCTGCTGCAGCGGGTGGTGATTGGTCGGGCTGGTGTTGACGCGAATGCCGGGCAGCAACGTGGGGACCTCGACGTCCTTCAGGCTATTGGCCTGCCGCATGATATTTTCGCGCGCAAAATTGCCGTTGCATTGCTCCAGCACTTTCCGCAGCACCATGGCCACCGTGTAGGCATAGAGGTTATAGGCCTCCTTCGGATTGCCATCGCTAAAATAGTTTTGCATGAATTTCATAAAATCCTTGATGCCTGCATCATCCGCCCAGGCGGGATCGGATGCGTCTTTCAGATAAGCCGACGTGATCACGCCTTGCGCCTTCTCCGGCCCAACCGGGTTGATGGTGGAGGAAATCGACGCAGCTCCGCTCGTGACAAAATGCATCGGTTTCCAGCCGAG
>DATBYN010000320.1:0-3494 GCA_036513695.1 Bradyrhizobium sp.
TTGGAAAGGGTTTGGAATCGTGACGACAGCGTCTTCGGCGGATCATCCGACACGCCGTGATTTCCTCTTTGTTGCAACGGGATGTGCCGCCGCGGTCGGCGGAGTGGCCTCGCTCTGGCCGTTTGTTTCCCAGATGAATCCTGACGCATCGACGATTGCGGCCGGCGCGCCCATCGAAGTCGACCTGACGCCGATCGCCTCAGGGCAGGACATCAAGGTGTTCTGGCGGGGAAAACCGATCTACATCATGAACCGCACCAAGAAGCAGATCGAAGAGGCCCGCAGCGTTCCAGTCTCGAGCCTGCCCGATCCGCAATCCGATCAGGCCCGGGTCAAGGAAGGTCATGACCAGTGGCTGGTCGTGATCGGCATCTGCACCCATCTCGGCTGCATCCCGATTGCCCATGAGGGCAATTACGACGGCTTCTTCTGCCCCTGCCACGGCTCGCAATACGACTCCTCCGGTCGCATTCGCCAGGGACCCGCGCCGGCCAATCTGCCGGTGCCGCCCTATCAATTCGTTTCCGATAGCAAAATCCAGATTGGCTGAGATCCTCGGATTTGAATTCCGAGGCTTGAGCCATCGCGTCGTCTTACTTCCCTAGGGATCGCATCATGAGCGGACCATCCGAATACCAGCCGACCAATCCCGCCTTGAAATGGATTGAACGCCGCCTCCCTCTCATCGGATTGATGCATTCCTCGTTCGTGGCCTATCCGACGCCGCGCAACCTGAATTACTGGTGGACCTTCGGCGCCATCCTTTCGTTCATGCTGGGCTTGCAGATCTTAACCGGCGTCATCCTGGCGATGCATTACACGCCGCACGCCGACCTCGCCTTCAAGTCGGTCGAAGCCATCGTGCGCGACGTCAACTACGGCTGGCTGTTGCGCAACATGCACGCTGCCGGCGCCTCGATGTTTTTCCTGGCCGTCTACATCCACATGCTGCGCGGCCTCTATTACGGCTCCTACAAGGAGCCACGCGAAATCCTGTGGATCCTCGGCGTCATCATCTACCTCCTGATGATGGCGACCGGCTTCATGGGCTACGTGCTGCCGTGGGGCCAGATGAGTTTTTGGGGTGCCACCGTCATCACCAATCTGTTCTCCGCCTTTCCCTATGTCGGCGACAGCATCGTGACGCTGCTGTGGGGCGGCTATTCGGTCGGCAATCCGACATTGAACCGCTTCTTCTCGCTGCACTATCTGTTGCCGTTCGTGATCGCCGGCGTCGTAGTGCTGCACATCTGGGCGCTGCATGTCGCCGGCCAGAACAATCCGGCCGGTGTCGAGGCCAAGACGGAAAAGGACACCGTGGCCTTCACGCCCTATGCGACCATCAAAGATCTGTTCGGCGTTTCCTGCTTCATGATCTTCTTCGCCTGGTTCATTTTCTACATGCCGAACTATCTCGGCGACGCCGACAATTACATTCCGGCCAATCCCGGCGTGACCCCTGCGCACATCGTGCCTGAATGGTACTATTTGCCGTTCTACGCCATGCTTCGCTCTATTCCGAACAAGCTCGCCGGCGTGATCGTGATGTTCTCCTCGATCATTCTGCTGGTGTTCCTGCCCTGGCTCGACACCGCGAAAACCAAATCGTCCAAGTATCGTCCGTTGGCAAAACAGTTCTTCTGGATCTTCGTCATCGTCGCGGTGCTGCTCGGCTATCTCGGCGCGCAGCCGCCTGAAGGCATTTACGTGATCGCAGGCCGCGTCCTGACCTTCTGCTACTTCGCCTATTTCCTGATCGTCTTGCCGCTGTTGAGCCGGATCGAAAACCCGCGGCCTGTTCCGAATTCGATCGCCGACGACGTGTTGGCGAAAAGCGGCAAGGCGATGGTTTCGACCGTGATCGCGCTCGTTGTTGCCGCAACGCTGTTTGCAGGCAGCACGCAGAACGCCCGCGCTGAGGAGGAGAGCGTGCCGCCCTCGCAGACATGGTCGTTTGCCGGTCCGTTCGGCAAGTACGATCGCGGGGCGCTGCAGCGGGGCCTGAAGGTCTACAAGGAAGTCTGCTCCGCCTGTCACTCGCTCAACTATATCGCGTTCCGCAATCTCGCCGATCCCGGCGGTCCCGGCTATTCGACGGCGCAAGCCGCCGCGCTCGCCGCCGAATACAAGATCAAGGACGGCCCGAACGATCAGGGCGAAATGTTCGAGCGGCCCGGCCGGCCCGCCGACTACTTCCCCGCGCCATTCCCGAACGAGCAGGCGGCGCGTGCATCCAATGGCGGCGCCGCACCTCCGGACCTGTCGCTGATCACCAAGGCGCGTTCTTACGAGCGCGGCTTCCCGAGATTCATCTTCGACTTTTTCACCCAGTTCCAGGAGCAGGGCCCGAACTACGTCAGCGCCCTTCTGCAGGGCTTTGAAGCGAAGCCGCCGGCCGGCGTCACCCTCCCCGAGGGCTCCTACTACAACAAATATTTCCCCGGCCACGCCATCAAGATGCCGCCGCCGCTGAGCGACGGCCAGGTGACGTTTGACGACGGCTCGCCGGCCACCATCGCGCAATACGCGCACGACGTCTCCACGTTCCTGATGTGGGCCGCGGAGCCGCATATGGAGGAACGCAAGCGGCTGGGCCTGCAGGTATTCGTGTTCCTGATCATCTTCGCGGGACTAATGTATTTCACCAAGAAGAAGGTCTGGGCCGAGGCGCATTGAGCTTTTCTTCTCCCTCGCCCCGCTCTTCGCGGGGTCGAGACGAGCGAAGCTCGCTCTGAGAGGGTTGGGTGAGGGGCTGCCTCCGCGGGCGACCACGCGAATTTGAAGAAGCCCCCTGCGGGGGCTTTTTTTGTTGAATTGCATCCGGGCGGCCCAGCGGACACAATGGCCGCCATCGGCTACCCCTCAAAGAAAAATCCCCGGAGGAACCCATGGGTACCAGCATTTCGTTCAAGCGCCCGGACGGCAAGGACGCCAGCGGCTATCTCACCAACGCCGACCGCGGCAACGCGCCTGGCCTGGTCGTGATCCAGGAATGGTGGGGTCTTTCGGAACAGATCAAGGGATTGTGCGACCGCTTCGCGCTGGCCGGGTTCGATGCGCTGGCGCCCGATCTCTACAAGGGCAAGGTGGTGCCGTATCACGACATGGATGCTGCCGCCAAAGAGATGAACTCGCTGGATTTCATCGACGCCACCACCCAGACCGTCCGCGGCGCTGTGCAATATCTTTCCAGGAACGGCGCCAAGGTCGGGCTGACCGGCTTCTGCCTCGGCGGCGCGGTCACCATCATCGGCGCCGCCAAGATTCCCGAATTGACCGCGGGCGTGGTGTTTTATGGCATCCCGCCGGAGCAGGCGGCAAAGCCTTCGGACATCCGGATTCCGCTGCAGGCCCATTTCGCCAACAAGGACGACTGGTGCACGCCAGAGCTGGTCGATGGATTCGAGAAGGCCATGAAGGCCGCCGGCAAGTCGCTCGAGCTTTATCGCTATGACGCCGAGCACGCCTTCGTCAACGAACAGCGGCAATCGGTG
>DATBYN010000321.1:0-6470 GCA_036513695.1 Bradyrhizobium sp.
TTTGGCGTCGAACGCGCGCAGATAGGCATCCATCGCGCCGGTGAAAACCAGCCCGCCCGCCGTGATCACTACGCCGTTGACCAGCGGCGTGCCCCAGTGGAAGGCGATCCCGAGCGGGGCGCGATCCTCCGTGGTGCCGACGGACGAGCGCCAAAGAATCTTCCCGGCCTTGAGATCGAGCGCGACCAGCGTGCCCCACGGCGGCTTGTTGCACAACAGACCTAATGGCGACAGCGCGACCGCGCGCGTCATCGCAAACGGCGCGCCGCGCTGCGGTCCGAAATCCTGACCAGGCGGCGGCTTGAAACCTTCCGCCTCGCTTCTCGGCATCAACTTGATGATGTGCACCGCGTAAGTGGTGTTGGCATAAAGGATCTGGTTGACGGGATCGAACGCTGCGCTGCCCCAGTTGACGCCGCCGCCGGTGAATGGAAATTCCAAGGTGCCTTGCGTCGAGGGCGGCGTATAAAGGCCCTCGTTGCGCAGGCCTTCGAGTTTCTCCTCGCAGGCCGAGCGACTGAGCCTCGGAAGCATTCTGAAAATATCGTCGTTTGAAAATTGTTGCGGCATCAGCGCCGGCACATGCATTGGAAACGGCTGCGTCGGCGAGAGTTCCTCGCCTTCGGCGCCGCCTTGCGGCACGGCGCGTTCCTCGACAGGCCAGACCGGCTTGCCGGTGTCGCGGTCGAGCACAAAGACAAAACCCTGCTTGGTCGGCTGGATCACGACATCGCGCAGGCCTTCGCCGGTGTCGACGCGCGATAGCGTCGGCTGCGCCGGCAGGTCGTAATCCCAGACATCGTGATGCACGGTCTGGAACGACCATTTAAGTTCGCCGGTCTCGGCGCGGAGCGCGACCACCGAATTGGCATGTTCGTCATTGCCGAGGCGCTTGCCGCCCCAGAAATCCGGGCTCGGCGACGACGTCGGCAGAAACACCAATCCGCGCTCTTCATCGGTCGACACCGACGACCAGACATTGGCATGGCCCGCGGCAATGCCGTCATGAACCAGCGGGTCCCAGGTCCAGCGCGCAACCCCCGTTCGCGCATCGAAAGCGCGCACGGTGCCGGGCGGCGCATCGACGCGGACATTGTCTGATATCGAAGAGCCGACTACGACGACGCCGCGGACGACCACTGGCGCGGAGGTGATCTGGAATTCGCCCGGCCACAGCAGCGGCATTCCAACGTCGATTTTCACCTCGCCGCCGATGCCAAAATCGGCGCAGGGAATGCCGTTCCTGGCGTCGAGCGCGATGACACGGACGTCGTTGGTGCCCATGAATATGCGCGACCGGCAGGCGGCCCCTGCGGCCGCCCGATCGTCGACCCAGTAGGTCACGCCGCGGCAGACATAGCGGTTGCCCGGCCGCTGCGTGGTGCTGATCTTCGGATCGTATCGCCATTTTTGCGCGCCGCTGCCGGGATCGAGCGCTATCACCTCATTGAAGGGCGAGCAGAAGATCAGGCTGTCCTCGACAAACAGCGGGGTTGCCTCGAATTTCGTCCGCGCCATCACCGCCGGCGCGCGGGCTTCAAGATCGCCGGTGCGAAATTCAAAGGCGCGCACGAGATTGCCGACATTCGCCGGCGTGATCTGGGCGAGCGGCGAAAACCGCTGTCCCCCGCGGTCGCCGCCCCAATGTTCCCAGCCAAGCGCGGGTGCCGCGGCCGCCGACAGCGCGACGGCGAACAGCAATCCAAGCCTCGGAAAAGCACGGCTACGCATGAATGTGAAAATCCCGTGAAGCTTTCCTGCGGTGGAAGCGCGTTGTAAGATCATTTGGCTCGGTGCCTCGGCGGTATTGCCAGTCATGCGGAATTCCCGTGATTAAGTCGCTCATCCAACTGGCTGCCCGCAGCCCTGTCCATCCGCTCTGGGATGGATGGTTTCGCCCGCGTGACGAAAAGCCTGGCGTCAGGACAAGCGGCGGAACTTCGTGGACAGAAGGTGTCGATGCGCAGCTCTCGGTTCGCGCGGTCTATGCCGTGGCCGCGACGCTGGTCGCAGCATCCTGCTTTGTTGGTACATTCTCGAGCGCACGTGACATTTCCTGGCGCCTGGGCTCACCCCACAATCTCTGGGAACCGGCGCTTTGGGAGAGCACGAGCGGAATTGTGTTCGTGGCGTTATTGCCGCTGATCCGCCGTGGGGCGATGCTGTTCCGGGTGGGGGCCGTCAGGCCGTTTACGGCCGGCGCCGCGATCGCGTTGGCGTTGGTTTTTTCGGCGCTGCACATCATAGGCATGGGCCTGCTTCGCGAGCTGGCCTATGGGCTTGCCGGCTGGACCTATACGTTTCCATGGTCTCACCAAATTCTTTACGAGCTTAGGAAGGACCTGTTCGGCTATCTCGCATTGGCTGTCATCTTCTGGTTCGCCGAGCGGCCGGCCCGCGCCGCGCCGACGCTCGTCCAGGAAGCCGCGCCGAAGCTTACCGTGCCCGCTCCGGCCAAGCCGGAATTGTGGCTTCGAGACGGTCGCGTCAGCGTGCTGATCGACGCGCGCGAGATCGTATCGGTAAGTTCCGCCGGCAATTACGTGGAATACGAGTTGACGGGCCAGCGCAGACACCTGATCCGCGCGACGCTGCAGGCTGAAGAGGCGCGGCTTGCGCCGTTCGGTATCGCGCGCGTGCACCGGTCGCGGCTCATCAATCTGAAACGGATCGTGGCGCTGCAATGGCGACCATCCGGCGACTTCGAGGTCCGCCTCGATACCGGCGAGACCGTCCTCGGCAGCCGCCGCTTCAAGGCGGCCGTGGCCGGATTAGTCGACCGGCCGAAATCGGCCACGACCCTCACACTCGGTCAAGCAGCCGAGTGATGATGCGGGCTATTTCGGCTTCTTGACCGGGTCGGCGGGCCGCGCGACGCCCCACGGATCATACTTTTCCTTGGGCTCCGGAATCCTCTCAAGTGCCGCCTTGTAGGCCTTTTCGTCCACTTCCGGCTTCTTCTGATCCGCCTTCTTGTCGTCGCCGCCCTGATGCCGCTTGCCGCCGCCCATCTGGGCATGCGCCGGCACCGCGATCAACGCCAGCATGACAGCGGCTACCGTGAACGTTTTCATCGCATCCGCCTCCCCGCCATTCCCCATCCCGGGCCCCAACTTACTCTGCCGCCGGATCGTGGCAACAACGGATCGGTATCCCGGCGCCAAAAGCTCGTTTCGTAACCGTGTGTTTCAGCAATTGTTGATGGCCAAAGGGTGCGAATTGACCGCCGTCTCGGGCAATTTTAACCGCTACCGGGTAAAATCGGGCGATGCGGCGGACTTTTGTTCAGGTGGCGTTGATGGCAGGGCTGGCACTGGTGCTGGCGGACTGCGGCATTGCCGACAGCCGTTCGCCGGTACCGGCGTTCATGCGCGCCAAGGCCGGCGATCCGCCGCCCCCGGAGCCGCCGCCCGACGTCAAGCGGCTGGTCCGCGAGAAGCTCGACAGCGTCTTCGTCAACACCTCAAGCCCGCAGGATGTGCGGGTGTCGCTGCCGCACCATGAGCCCACCGGATTGGGCTGGACCGCCTGCGTCAAGGCGGAGCTCACCTCCACCATGAACAAACCACTGGGGACCCAGACTTATCTTGTCACGATCAGCGGCGGCCAGATCATCGACCGGCGGCGCGCCGAGGCCCGCGACAATTGCGCAGCCGAGAGCTACGATCCGATCTAGCGCGCGGCCTTCCGCACCATCGCCGGCGCTCGGCCGCTGGCCTAGCTCGGTCCGGACCTAGTTGGCGTGAACGACCAGCTTCTCTTCGGTGAAAAACTGCAGCGCACCGTAACCCTCCACGTCAACGGCGTACCGAAAGCGGCCGTCGGTGGTCGAAAACACGGCAACGACAATGCCGCCCTCATGGTCGTCGGGTGCCTGGTCGACCTTGTCGCCAATTGCAAACTTCGCCATCGAAAACTCCTTCTGGAATCATCGACGCGATTATCCCACAAAATGGTTAACGCTTCTTAAGCATGTGCTGGAACCGCGTGGTTAACATTACCGCTCGAATTGAACCGACGAAACAACGCTATTTTCCAATGTTTCCGCTAGCATTTGTTCGATGACGCGGTCGAAGGAGCGGCGCCGCAAGCAGCTCGCGCAGACGCGCACGGGGAAACGGGGACGTGGTCGAGATTGTTGACCTGGCGACGGTGCGTCGCGCATCGATCGACGATGCGAGCGGCAGGCGCGTGCCCGCGCGAGCGGCCTCGCCTTCCAGCCATGCGCTCGTACCGCTGACCGCAGTGGCCGCGAGCCTGTGGCGTCGGCTGGCCGAATCTGCGGTCGAGCCGAACGGCTATTATCTGCCCGACTGGGAATTGGCGGTGAACGCTTCCGCGCGGGGCCGTACCGGCACATCAGCACTGATCGCGCAAATCGAAACCGAAAAAGACGGCGCGGCGCGGCTGATCGGCCTGATGCCGGTCGTTGCGATGTCGCGCGCCTACAAGATCCCGCTGCCCGCTTTGGTGAGTGGGCATCCCTACGGCACGCTTTGCACACCGCTGCTCGACCGCGACATGGCGCCCGACGCCGCGGCGCAATTGCTGCAAGCAGCGCGCAACGCCGGCGCGCGCGCGCTGATCCTGCGCGAAGTAGCGCTCGACGGCGCCGCGATGAAGGCCTTTGACAAGGTGCTGCGGCAACAAGACTTGCGTCCGCGCGTGCTGCAATCCCATCTCCGGGCCTCTCTTGACGCGACGCGCGGCGCCGAAGAATTGCTGCGCGAGGCGCTGGGGACAAAGAAGCTGAAGGAGTTGCGCCGGCAGCGCCATCGGCTGGCGCAATACGGCGCCGTCCGCTTCGAAGTCGCACGCAGGCCGGAGGCCGTTGCCGCCGCGCTGGAAACGTTTCTGCGGCTTGAGGCCTCGGGCTGGAAAGGCAAGCGCGGCACCGCGCTGATGCAGGACGATGGCGATGCGAGCTTCATCCGGCGCGCGGCTCCGGCGCTCGCCGCGAACAGCCAGTGCGAGATCGTGACGCTGCACGCCGACATCATGCCGGTCGCGGCGGCGATCGTGCTGCGGCACCAGGACCGCGCCTTCTACTTCAAGCTCGGCATCGACCAGCGCTTTGCAAAATTTTCGCCGGGCGTGCAGTTGACGCTCGAGCTGACGCGCCATCTCTGCGCCGATCCCGCGATTGCGAGCGCGGACTCCATGGCGAGCCCCGATCATCCGATGATTAATCCGATCTGGCGCGGCCGGTTTGCAATCGGCGACGTGCTGATTCCGCTGCGGCGGGGCGATCCGGTGGTGACGCTGATTCATACGGCGCTGATGCTGCGCTTGAAGCTGCGGGAAATTGCGCGCAGTGTGGTTCAAGTAGTCCGCGGTCGTTAGGGCTGAACGCCGGAAACTGCGTATTTCTTCGCGAGCGCAAAAGGTACGGTGTTAGAGGTCGTCGTCTGAAATTTCTGCGAGCTTCGCTAGGTGCCGCAGCAGACCCGTCTTCAACGGCTTATTGCCGTGGATCGGAATCGAAAGGCGCACGACGCTTCCACTCTTGCCATAGATATGATGGCTGCCACTGATCCGAAGCAAGGTCCAGCCACGACGCTCGACGATCCGAGCGAAGTCGCGGCCGGATACCGATTTCACGCAGGTATTTCCAGCATCCGCTCGATGCCACCCGGCTCAGGCGGGGCGACTTCAATCGAAAGGCACCCTTCGATCGCTTCATCAAGATTTTGCATGAGTTCATCCATACTGTCGCCTTGGGTAGCGCAGCCGGGAATGGCGGGGACTTCGGCCCAAAAGCCGCCCTCCTCAGCCTCGTGCACGACAATCTTGATTTTCATTGACGATCTCCAGACCGGATTGTCGCGCGTACGTCCGGCAAATTCGAGTCTCGCCGGCGTCTCATCCTACTCCGCCGCTTGCGCGTTCACTTCCGCCGAGACCTGGCGGATGGCGCGGGCGAGTTGATCGGCCGGCTGGGCGCCGGAGACCGCGTATTTCTGGGCGAACACGAATGTCGGCACGCCGGAGATGCCCTTGTCGGAAGCCTCCTGCGCCTGCGCCGAAATCAGCGCCACGTCTTCGTCGCTCGTAAGTCGCTTGCGCACGTCATCGGCATCGAGCCCGACATCGGCGGCCGCCTGCACCAGCACATCGGTGTCTGTGAGATCGCCGCCGTCCCTAAAATACAATTCCATCAGCCGCTGTTTCATCGCCGCCGACTTGCCCTTCGCGTCGGCCCAGTGGATCAGGCGGTGGCAATCGATGGTGTTGGGCTGGCGCTTGACGAGATCCGGCCGGTAGGAGAGGCCCTCCTCACCGGCTGCTGTGACGACGCGGCCGGCGATGTTCTTGTAGGCCTCGACGGAGCCGAATTTCGCGGTGAGATATTCGTCGCGGCCAATTCCCTCGCGCGGCACCCAGGAATTGAGAAAGAACGGCCGCCAGTGAATTTCCACCGGCACGTCCGGCGTCAGCGCCAGCGCGTTCTCGATGCGGCGCTTGCCGAT
>DATBYN010000322.1:0-2413 GCA_036513695.1 Bradyrhizobium sp.
TCCATGGTGGCGTAGCGGTGATCCCAGTCGCCGATGATGCCGAGCCGCTTGAATTCCTCGCGCTGCACGTCGAGCCAGCGATTGGCATAGGCCCGGCATTCCCTGCGGAACGCCACCATCGCAGCTGGGTCGCGAAAATCCGGCTTGGTCTTGCCCTTGGAGCGATAGTTCTCCTCCTCGACCTTCCATTCGATCGGCAAGCCATGGCAGTCCCAGCCGGGGACGTAGTTGGAATCGAAGCCGAGCATCTGCTGGCTCTTGGTCACGAGATCTTTCAGGATCTTGTTCAGCGCCGTGCCGATATGGATGTTGCCGTTGGCGTAGGGCGGGCCGTCATGCAGCACGAATTTAGCGCGGCCGACCGAGTTCTTTCGCAGCTTCTCGTAGAGGCCGATCTCGTTCCAATTTTTGAGGATTTCCGGCTCGCGCTGCGGCAGGCCGGCGCGCATCGGGAATTCCGTCTGCGGCAGGAACAGGGTTTTGGAATAGTCTTTAGCGTCGGACTTTTGCGGCTTTTCGGACATGAATGCTCTGGTTTGGCTCAAAAGGGCGCTGAAACGCGATTATTTCGCGGATGAATTAGTGGGCATCCCGGACTTGCGCTGAGCCGAAAGCTCAGGCGGAAGCCGGGCCGCTAATGCTGATGGTGCGCCGCGCAAACATGGGGGCTTTCCATAGCAGCCGGGCGAGGGAATCGCAAAGGGGCCGCTGCACGCATTGACGTCATCCCCGGATGAGCGCAATTGCGCTCATTCCTGAGATGACGGCACCACCCCGAGCTTCGGGAACGCCCCTGGAGCTGCGGCGAGCGCCGCCCGGGCCCAGGCGCTGTCGTCGTCCATCTGGGCGACCAGCGCCTCGACACCGTCGAACTTCAATTCATCGCGGATGAAGGCGATGAAAGCGACGTCGAGCACCGTTCCGTAAAGGTCGCCGTTGAAATCGAACAGGAAGATTTCCAAAAGCGGCGCGCCATTGTCGAAGGTCGGGCGGCGGCCGAAGCTCGCCACGCCGTCGAGACGCACCCGATCTTTTCCTCGGCCCTGGCCGACCCGCACCGCATAGATGCCGTGCTTGAGCCCGCAATGCTGGTCGAGGCGGATATTGGCGGTGGGGTAGCCGAGGTCGCGGCCGCGCTTCTCGCCGTGGATCACTTCGCCTGAAATGAACCAGGGGCCGCCGAGCATCGCGGTGGCGTCGTCGACCTGGCCCTCCGCGAGCGCCATGCGGATGGCGCTGGAGGAAACCGGCCGTTCGTCGATATCGATGTGGGGCTGGACATCGACTTCGATGCCGAGCCGGGGCGCTTCGTTGACGAGTAAGCCGGGCGAGCCCACGCGCCCCTTGCCGAAATGGAAGTCGTAGCCGACCGCGATGCCGCTGACGCCGAGCCGCTCGATCAGGTCATGGTAAATGAAATCTTGCGCTGAGGTACCGGCGCGGGCCTTGTCGAAGGTCATCACGACCGCGCCGTCGAGCCCGGTTCCAGCCAATAATCTGAGCTTGGCGGCCTCGTCGGTGAGGCGAAATTGGGGAGTGTGGGGGCTGAAAAAGCTGCGCGGGTGTGGCTCGAAGGTTACCGCCAGCGCAGGGCGGTTATGCGCGCGGCTCATTTGCAGTGCCGCGGCAATCACGGCGCGGTGGCCCAGATGCACGCCATCGAAATTGCCCAGCGCCACCACCGTCCCCTTGGGGATCGCGGCTGCGGGCGTGGTGTCGCGAATAACGGTAAAACCAGGCGTCATTTCAGGGGTTCTTCGAAGGTCCGGATTGGGCGCGGAACCGTGGCGCGGGGACGGTTGCGAAGTCAAGCCGGGTCCGAACCGGCGCGCGGCCTTTGGTATTTCCGCCTCAGGTATTTCCGCTTTGGTATATTTTTTCGGCGGCGCCCGGTTAACGGGCTGTTTAACGGCTGCTGATAGTGCTGGGGGGCGGACTGCGGGCTGTTCCGGCCCGTGCGGGCTGAAGGTTGGTTTGCGGCGTTTAGTGGTTTCGGGGGTCCAAGATGGCGGTTGATACGTCGATGTCGGTTCTGGTGGTGGACGACTACAACACCATGATCCGCATCATCAGAAATCTTCTGAAGCAGCTTGGCTTTGAGAATATCGACGATGCCAGCGACGGATCGGCGGCGCTGAACAAGATGCGCAGCAAGAAATATGGCCTCGTGATCTCCGACTGGAACATGGAGCCGATGACCGGTTACGACCTGCTCCGGGAGGTCCGCGCCGACCCCAATCTCGCGACCACCCCGTTCATCATGATCACGGCCGAATCCAAGACCGAGAACGTGATCGCCGCCAAGAAGGCCGGCGTGAACAACTACATCGTCAAGCCGTTCAACGCCGCCACGCTGAAGACCAAGATCGACGCGGTGTTCCCGGATACGGTGAGCGCGTAGGCGCTTTCGTCA
>DATBYN010000323.1:0-2470 GCA_036513695.1 Bradyrhizobium sp.
CTGCTGGTCACCGCGCATAACGACGCCAGGCGCAAGGCCGAACTCGCGATGCAGGAAAAGATGCAGGCGCTGACCGGCGGGCTTGGTCTGCCTGGCCTGCCGCCGGGTTTGGGCTTCACCTGAGATGGCCACTGCAGTTGCCGGTCCCGAAATCGAACGCCTGATCCAGCTGTTGGCGCGGCTGCCCGGGCTCGGTCCGCGTTCGGCACGGCGTGCGGCATTGCATCTGATCAAGAAGCGCGAAGCGCTGATGACGCCGCTTTCCTCTGCGCTGCAGGTCGCGATCGACAAGATCCAGGTCTGCAAGAGCTGCGGCAATATCGACACGCAAAATCCCTGCACGGTGTGCACCGATCCGCGGCGCGACCCTTCGATCATCGTGGTGGTCGCCGACGTCGCCGATCTCTGGGCGCTGGAGCGGGCGCATGCCAGCAACGGTCTCTATCACGTGCTCGGCGCAACGCTGTCGCCGCTCGATGGCGTCGGCCCGCAGGACCTCACCATCGATGCGCTGGTGGCCCGCGCGCATGACCCCCGCGTCACGGAAATCATCCTCGCATTGAATGCGACCGTCGACGGCCAGACCACCGCGCACTACATCACCGACCTGCTGCAGGAGGCGGGCGTCAAGGTGACGCGGCTTGCCCACGGCGTGCCGGTCGGCGGCGAGCTCGATTACCTCGATGAAGGCACGCTGTCGGCTGCGATGCGGCAGCGGACATTGTTCTAGCCACCCCACACGGAAATAGGTGACATGACGAAACGACTTTTCGCCATACGGTTCGCTTTGGGCGCGGTCCTGGTCGCGAGTTCAGCCGCGTCCGCCGCTATGGCGCAGCAGGCCGAGGCTCCGCCGAAGGCGGGCAAATTGATCAACGCCGGTGACGTGCTTTCTGGCGAGCTCAATGCCATGCGCCTGCACGGGGCCAAGAAGGGCAAGCGCGCCGCCACCTATCAGCTCACCAGCGAGCCGCGACGATTACCGCCGCCGAACGGCCTCTGCGGTCTGGAAACCGGACCGGAGACATTTCAAATTGTCACCAGCAACGACGCCCAGGCGGCGCAACTGAAAAATTTTGTCGGCAAGGAAGTCTCGCTCAAAGTCGACGAAGTCGCCTGCGCCCAGGACGCCGGCGAGATGAGCGAAGCCGTGGTGACGAAATGGAGCGTGGTGACGAAGCATTGACCTCCCTGTCGTCCCCGCGAAAGCGGGGACCCATAACCACAGGCCCTTGTCGTTACACTCGATGGGGCCGCCGCTTCCCCAACGTGATACAGCGGTGGCTATGGGTCCCTGCTTTCGCAGGGACGACGGGAGAGGCTAATCCTTCCCCGCCTCCAGCGCCGCAAAATGCCCGCGCCGCTGCAGCCGGGCCAGCAGGATGAAGCTCGGCACCGCGACCACGACGCAGATCGCGAAAAACAACGGCCATCCCGTCGCCTTCGCCACATAACCCGCGCCTGAGGACAAATAGGTTCGCCCCACCGCGGCAAGCGCGGTAAGCAGCGCGTATTGGGTCGCGGTATGCAGCGGGTTTTGACAGAGCGCCGACAAATAGGCGACGAAGATCACGGTGCCGATGGCGCTGGTGAAATTTTCTGCGGTAATCGCGAGCGCCAGCGCCCATTCATTGACGCCGGCCAGCGCCAGCCAGGAGAATGACAGATTGGCGACCGCCTGCAGCACGCCGCCGATCCACAGGCTAGCGGCCAACGAATAGCGCCGCGCGACAAAGCCGCCGGCAAATCCGCCGATCAGGGTCGCGGCCAGCCCAACGCCCTTGACGATCGCGGCATAATCGTTGCGGGAAAAACCGAGATCGATCACGAACGGCGCGGTCATGGTGCCGGAAAACGCGTCGGTGAATTTGAACAGCACGACGAAGGCGAGCGCCGCCAGCGCGTCCTTGCGGACTAAAAATTCAGAGAAGGCGCCGATCGCGGCATGCATCACGCGGGTAAACGCGGTCTCAGTGCTAACAGCGGCTTCCGTGCGCGCCGATTGCTCGGGCTCGGTCGCCGAAAGCGCCGTGAGGGTGCCGATCAGCACCAGCGCCGCCATCACCGCATAGCCCCACATCCAGGCGGAAGCGCGCGGCAGGCCGGTCGATTCGAACGCGCTCACCAGGAACAGCGCGCCTGCGGTCGAGACCAGCATGCCGATACGGTAGGCCGCGACATAGGACGCCATGCCGGCGGCCTGCTCGCTTTCGGGCAGGCTCTCGACGCGAAACGCATCGACCACAATGTCCTGGGTCGAGGACATCGCCGCCACCGCCAGCGCACCGAGCGCGACAAACAGCGGCGAGCGCGCCGGATCGGTCAGCGCCAGCAGCAGGATCGCGCCAATCAGCAGCAGTTGCGAAAACACCAGCCAACCGCGGCGGCGGCCGAAGGCGCGCGTGAACAACGGCACATGCAGCGCATCGACCAACGGCGCCCACAAAAATTTCAATGTGTAGGGCGTGCC
>DATBYN010000324.1:0-6198 GCA_036513695.1 Bradyrhizobium sp.
CTGTTCGTGCCGTCCGGCGTGCCGATCTACATCCTGCCGCTGGTCGTGTTCATCGAGGTGATATCATTCTTCCTGAGGCCGGTTTCGCATTCGGTACGACTGTTCGCGAACATGCTGGCAGGCCACATCGCTCTGAAAGTGTTCGCGAGCTTCGTCACCATGCTTGCGGCTTTCGGCATCGTCGGCTGGTTCGGCGCGGTATTGCCGCTCGGCTTGACCATCGCGCTGACCGCGCTCGAACTGCTGGTCGCGTTCCTTCAGGCCTACGTCTTCGCCATCCTCACCGTCATTTACCTCAACGACGCTATCCATCCGGGCCACTGATCCGGCCCATCTCAACAAACCTCAACAAGGAGTTCGTTTCATGGATCCGATTGCCGCGAAGTACATTGGCGCTGGTATTGCCTGCATTGGCATGGGTGGCGCCGGCGCCGGCGTGGGCATCATCTTCGGCAACTACCTCGCCGCCGCGGTGCGCAATCCGTCCGCAGCCCAGGGCCAGTTCGGCAACCTGATCTTCGGCTTCGCCGTGACCGAAGCGCTCGGCATCTTCTCGCTGCTGATCGCATTGCTGCTGCTGTTCGCGCTCTGATATAAATAAAGCCGATACAGGAGTAGCCCGTGGCTGAAAGTCATGGCGACGCCAAAGGCGCGACCGCCCACACCGAGGCAGAGGGCGGCCACAAGGCCCCCTTCCCGCCGTTTCAGAAGGACACCTTTGCTTCGCAATTGGTGTCGCTGCTGATCGCATTCGTCGCGCTCTATCTGATCGTCTCGCGAGTTGCGCTGCCGCGCGTCGGCGGCCTGCTCGACGAGCGGCAGAAGGCGATCGAGGGCGATCTGACCGAGGCCCAGAAGCTGAAGGACGCTTCCGACGCTGCGCTCAAAGCCTATGAGAGCGAGCTGGCGGCGGCGCGTTCCCGGGCGCAAGCGATCGGCGCCGAGACCCGGGAAAAACTCAATGCTGCGGCTGACGCCGAACGCAAGACGCTGGAAGAGCGGCTCGCGGTGAAACTCGCAGGAGCCGAAAAAACCATCGCCGCGACACGCGAGACGGCGATGAGCAATGTCCGCGGCATCGCCAGCGAGGCGGCCGCCGCGATCGTGCAGCGGCTCGCCGGCCTGGTCCCCGACGGCAAGTCGGTGGAAAGCGCGGTCGACGCGTCCTTGAAGGGATAACGACATGTTCGCCGAACCGGAATTCTGGGTCGCCGTCGCCTTCTTTATCCTGATGGGCGTCTTCGCCTATGTCGGCGTCCACCGCACCGTATTGAAGGCGCTCGATCATCGCAGCGAGCGCATCAAGACCGAACTCGACGACGCCCGCCGGCTGAAGGAAGAGGCGGCGAAACTGCTGGCGGAATACAAGGCCCGCCAGGCCAGCGCGGAGCGCGAGGCGCAGGACATCATTGCTTCCGCCAAGGCAGATGCCGAACGCATCGCGACCGAGGCCAAGGCCAAGATGGAAGATTTCGTCGCCCGCCGCACCAAGACCGCCGAGAGCAAGATCGCGCTCGCCGAAGCGCAGGCGCTGGCCGACGTCCGCGCCGCGGCGGCCGAGGCCGCCGTGACCGCGGCCTCCCGCATCCTGTCGCAATCGGTGAAGGGCGAGATCGCCGACGATCTGCTCGCCAAGGGCATCACCGAAGTCCGCGAAAAGCTGAACTGATCCTCTCGCGTCGTCCCTGCGAAAGCAGAGATCCATACGCCGTGCACGCTCGGTTTGGCACTGAAGCGCGACGGCTTTCGTAACAATCAACACCGGTGGTTATGGTTCCCTTGCTTTCGGAGGGACGACGGACATTTGCGCGCACCCTATTTCTTCTTTTTCGCTACCTTCGGCTTTGGCTCCGGCGCCAGCGCCTGCGGATCGAAGCCGATATAGAAGATGTAATCGTCGCCGGTGTCACCCGGCGGCACCGGATAGATCAGGCCTTCCGCAACCAGGGTAAACGGCTCGCTCGCGTCTTCGGACATCGACACCGTGGTCTGGTAGGTTTTGGTGGCGATGGTTTTCTCCTGCACGCCGCCCTGCACCACCGCGACACGAAGCGGTATCGTGACGCTGGAAGGCGCACCGGCGGGACCTGCAATGACGCGGCCCTGAATGCCGATCCGCGCGGTGATCTCTTGACCGTTTACCGTGCATTGGCGCGCCGTGCGGGTGATCGTTGCCTGATAGCGTAAGTCGCTGCCGACCGGCTGCTTGCCCTGCACGGCCACGGCAAAGGTAGAGGCGCCGGCGCGAATGCTGACCGGCGGGCAGGTCAGATCGCTGCGGGGCGCGGGTGAAGCCACAGTTGGAGCCCCCTGAGCGGGCGGCTCGTCCGGCTTTCCGCCAAATAAACTCTTGAAGCGATCAGTCAACGATTGCGCCGATGCCGGCGCGGCGAGCACGCCGCAGCCCAACGCAAGCGAGACCGCGGCCAATATCGCGATCCTCCGACAGCGAATAGCCGCCATGATCTCTCGTTCATCTCGCATACGACGTCCTGGCACCTTAACCTGACCACCTTGCCCCGGGGGCAGCCTTATAACAGCGCAATGGCGGCGAAGCCGTGGCGTTCGCCAAAATCCGAAGGACCGCCTTAGCCCCGAAAATCCTCATGCAGCAGGCCGAACAGCAAATGGTCCTGCCAGACGCCGTTGATGCAGAGATAGCGCCGCGCCAGCCCCTCGCGGCAAAAGCCGCATTTCTCCAGCACCCGGATCGAGGGCGCATTGGAGGGGATGCAGGCGGCTTCGATGCGGTGCAGATTGAGCTCGCCGAACAGCGATGGCAACAGCACGCGCAGCGCCGCCGTCATGTAGCCGCGATGCGCATGCGGCTGGCCGACCCAATAGCCGATGGTGCCGGCTTGCACGATGCCGCGGCGGACATTTGCCAGCGTCACGCCGCCGATCATCGCCCCATCGATCTCGCGAAACACGATGAACGGATAGGAGCGATCGGCGGCGATGTCTTCGGCATAACGGCGCAGCCGCCGACGAAAGCCGGAGCGGGTCAGATCGTCGGACGGCCAGATCGGCTCCCAGGGAGTCAGATATTCGCGGCTCGATTCGCGCAAATGCGCCCATTGCAGGAAATCCGACATCTGCGGGGCGCGCAGCAACAGCCCGTGGCCGCGCGGGGCAAGCGCGGCCGGTCCGCTGGATGGAAGCCGAAACAGGGCCATCTGTGTTTACTCCGCGCTGCCCGAACCACTACAGCCTGATTCAACTGAGTTGAATCAGACGGTAGTGTTATCTCTTTGTTTGAGCATGATCTTTTCGGAAAACCGGTTCCCACTTTTCCGGATCATGCTCTGGCCAGGACGACGCCGCCTTCAATGCAGGCGCGCCTTGGCCTTCGACCGGGTCAATCCTTCCGCAAAAGACACCGCCGTGTCCAGACCCCTTCCGCTGCCGAGCGCCACAACCGCCGGGCGGCTGCGCGTCAAAAGCCCCCGCGCGGCGTTCCGGGTCGATTCGACGCTGACGGCATCGATCCGGGCGATCAGCTCCGCCACCGTCAACGGACGGCCATAGGCCAGCACGTGGCGCGCCAATTGCTCGGCGCGCGAGCTGCAGCTCTCCAGCGCCATCAACAGTCCCGCCTTCATCTGCGCCTTGGCGCGCGCGACCTCGGCTTCGGTCAGGGTTTCGACCGCGTCATTGATGACATCGACGATCACCTCCATCATTTCGGGCGCGTCGGCGGGATCGGTGCCGGTGTAGAGGCCGAAAAAGCCGGTGTCGGTATAAGGCGCATGGAAGGTGTAGATCGAGTAGCACAATCCGCGCTTCTCGCGCACTTCCTGGAACAGCCGCGACGACATCCCGCCGCCGAGCGTGTTGGTGAAGACCTGCAAGGAAAACAGCGACAGGTCGGTCTGCGGCACGCCCTCCAGCGCCAGCGTCAGATGCGCCTGCTCGAGTTCGCGATGCACGACGCGCGAGCCGCCTTTGCCGAACATCGCCGGTTGCGGTTTTGGCGCAGGCGTGCCCTCGAAGCTTGAAAACCGTTCCGCGACCTCCTCGACCACCCGCTTGTGATCGACGGAGCCCGCCGCCGCCACCACCATGTCGGGACCGCGATAATGCGTCGACAGATAGCCGCGCAGCGTATCGCGGTTAAAACCTTTCAGCGTTTTTGCCGTCCCCAATAGCGAGCGCCCCATTGGCTGTTCCGGGTAACACAATTCGTTGAGATGCTCGAACACCACGTCGTCGGGCGTGTCCTGCGCCGCCCCGATCTCCTGCACGATCACGCTCTTCTCGCGCTCCAGCTCGTCCGGCACGAAGGAGGGATTGGTGAGAATGTCGGACAGCACATCGAGCGCCAGCGGCACGTCGGCCTTCAACACCCGCGCATAATAGGCCGTGGTTTCGGTCGAGGTACCGGCGTTGAGATCGCCGCCCACCGCCTCGATCTCCTCGACGATTTCGCGCGAAGAGCGCCGCGTGGTGCCCTTGAACGCCATGTGTTCCAGAAGATGCGAGATGCCGTGCTCGTTCGGCTTTTCGTCGCGGCCACCGACACCGGCCCAGACTCCGAGCGCCGCGGTTTCCAGATGCGGCATAGTCTCGGTAACCACGGTGAGGCCGGAGGCAAGTTTGGTGACATTGACGCTCATCCGGCAACTCCTTGTTTCGCGACGCGGCTGACCGAGCGTACGAATTGTTCGACCTCGACCTGGTCGTTCTTCATGATTTTGATGTTCTCGGGTTTTGTCATCAAGCCCTCGAGCCAGGCCGGCAATTGCGGCCGCACGCCGCAGGCCGCCTCCACCGCATCGGGAAATTTCGCGGGATGCGCGGTCGACAGCACGATGTTCGGGATCTTGGAATCCGAGGTGTCGCGATCGGCGACCGCCAGCGCCACTGCGGTATGCGGATCGACGAGGTCGCCGGCCTCGCGCCAGGTGGCGCGGATGGCGGCTGCGGTTTCGGTCTCGTCGGCGCGTCCGGCGTCGAACTCCTCGCGGATCGCGGCCAGCGTCGCATCGGGCAAGACAAAACGTCCGGACTGTTTTAGGGACGCCATCAATCTTCTGATCGTGCCAGCGTCGCGGCGGCCCGCCTCGAACAACAGCCGCTCGAAATTCGAGGAGACCTGGATGTCCATCGAAGGTGAGGCGGTCGCGTGCACCTCGCGCACTTCGTAGATGCCGGTCTTGAGTGTGCGCGCCAAAATGTCGTTGGTGTTAGCGGCGATCCGCAACCAGCGGATCGGCAGCCCCATGCGTTTTGCCACATAGCCCGCAAAGATGTCGCCGAAATTTCCGGTCGGCACGGTGAAATCGACCGTCCGCGCCGGTGAGCCGAGCGCGACGGCGGAGGTGAAATAGTAAACCACCTGCGCGACGATCCGGGCCCAGTTGATCGAGTTGACGCCCGACAGCGCGACGGCGTCGCGAAAGCCGTGATGATTGAACAGCCCCTTCACGATCGCCTGACAATCATCGAAGGTGCCTTCGATGGCGAGCGCATGGACATTGGCCGCGCCTGATGTCGTCATCATCCGCCGCTGCACATCGGAAATGCGGCCATGCGGGAACAGCACGACGAGATCGACATTGGCGAGCCCGGAAAACGCTTCGACCGCGGCGCCGCCGGTATCGCCCGAGGTTGGGACCACGATGGTGGTGCGCCGCGCGCGTTTTGCCAAAACATGATCCATCAACCGCGAGATCAATTGCATCGCGACATCCTTGAACGCCAAAGTCGGCCCGTGAAACAGCTCCAGCAGGAACTCGTTGGGCCCGATCTGGTCGAGCGGAACCACCGCGGGATGGCGGAAGGTCGCGTAAGCCTCGTTCGCCATCCGCCCGACATCGGCGTCGGAAATTTCACCGCCGACAAACGGGCGGATCACGTCAACCGCGACTTCCCAATAGGGCCGGCCAAAGAACCCGGCGATGGTCTCAGCCGAAAGCTGTGGCCAGGTTTCGGGCACGTAGAGGCCGCCGTCGCGGGCAAGCCCGGTCAGCATGACGTCGCAGAAACCTAAGGTCGGGGCCTCTCCCCTGGTTGAAATGTACCGAGTCAAACCGCCCTCCAAAGGCTTAAAGCGCAAGCCAAGCCTTTGATATTGAAAGATAATTCAAGCATGCCGGTGGCAAAGCCGCGCGGCACCATAAAGCGTTTTCGAAGGAAGGGGAAATGCCGGAATCGCGAAAAGATCCGCTTCGGGCGTGGGTCCGCATTCCCGCGGCG